>JAFGNY010000331.1 GCA_016926765.1 Bacteroidales bacterium
AAAGATGCCGATTCCCAGTTCTCAATGAAAGGGATTTGTTTAATGGTATCGGGAGACTGACCGAACGAAAGAGGTCGAAAAAGCCCTGTCATTAATAAGAAAAGAGATAGGGACAAAATATAAAGATAGTTCATATTATTTGGATAATCTTATGGACAAAAATACCTCATTCTCTTCCGGAAAACAAGAAAATCAGAATGATATCCTGAGGAAAGAAAACCGTGAAAACGAATGAAAAACATTCCTCCTTGCTCTCATTTCACCGGATGGTGAGGGGAGGAAGGAAGACGGGAAAGGAGGTCGGATCAGCCGGCAGGGTCGGTGGGCGGTTCTTTTTTCTCAGAAGCGGGTTTATCCTTGGGGATGTCTTTCAGATCTTCATCCACTCCATGGATGCCATCTTTGAAGCTTTTCATCCCTTTCCCGATCCCTTTCATCAGTTCTGGAATCTTACGGCCGCCAAACAATAGCAGCACCACCAGAACAATCAGAATGATCTCTGTCGTACCAAGTCCGAAAATTAAAAACATATTGCTGAACATGATCTCCTCCAAGTTTGATATGGTACAAAGGTAATAAAAGAGCTTTAATTCTGTTCAAACAGATATAAATCATTTCAATCGTTATCAACGGAGAAACAAACAACTGTCGCCATAGCTCAGAAACCTGAAGTTGTTTTCAAGGCTATAGTGATAGACCTCTTTCCAGCTCTCTCCGAGAAATGCGGCAATCAGCATCAGTAAAGTACTGCGCGGCTGATGAAAATTGGTCACCATTCCGCTGATGATACGGAACTGGTACCCGGGAACGATGATCAGTTTCGTGGTGGCGGAAAGTGCTGAAAGCCCGCGCTGTTTCATCTTCCGGAGTAATGCATTCAAGGCCTCTTCAGGAGGGATCATCGGTTCATCAGTATCGGGATAGGGTTCCCACTGATCAACACCGGTTTGATTTCCCCCAGGATCTTTGTACTCTTTAACCCCAAGCCAATAAAGGCTTTCCAGTGTTCTGACGGTGGTGGTTCCGATAGCAATCACCGGTTTGGGCAAGTGATCACGGAGATGCCGGATCGTATCTGCTTCCACGATGATCTGTTCTTGATGCATGACATGCTGTTCGATTGAATTCACGGAAACCGGTCTGAAGGTCCCTAATCCGACATGGAGCGTGACCTGCTCCAGCAGGATAGTTTTAGCTTTGAGGGAATTGATCACGGCTTCTGTAAAATGGAATCCGGCTGTAGGGGCGGCAACGGACCCTTTCTGTTGCGCATAGATCGTCTGGTAGCGAAGGAAATCGACCTGCTCATCCTGGCGTAAAATATAGGGGGGAAGCGGTGTCCGGCCGGTTTCTTCAAGCAGTTCACCGAATGTTGTCGCGGCATTGTTCCATGTAAACATGACCGAAAAGGTTCCCCTTTCCAATTCGCTTTTTCTCTCAGCCTGAAGTGTGACGATTTTTCCGGAGATATTCACACTCTGTTCAAGGATGCCACTTTTCCATCGTTTGGCATTTCCGATCAAACACTTCCACACCACGGGTCCCTGTTGCTGAAATGCCTGACTGACATCTTTCGTGGGTTCGAGGGATTCGAGGCAGAAAACCTCAATGGATGCTCCGGAGGCTTTCTGAAAAATCAGCCGGGCCCTGATAACGCGGGTATTATTCATTACCAGCATACTTCCTGCCGGAATGTAGTTGGCAATGTTGCGGAAAATATCCTCTTTCAGTGTACTGCCTATCGAACAGATCAGCCGTGAAGCATCCCTCTCGGGCAAGGGATACTGGGCGATCCGGTCTGATGGCAGATCGTAGGTGTAATCCTCCGGATGGATGTCGGGAACAGGCATGGCCCAAAATTATGGAAAATCGGGATGAGGATCTGAAATTGTCTGTATCTTTACAGGAAGAATCAAGAGGTTATGACCTGGAAACAAAACATTCCCAATGCCCTGACTGCTTTTAACCTGGTAGCCGGATTGATCGCCATCACATTTGTTCTGGATGGGAATCTGGTGATAGCTTCGCTCTTTATCTTTCTTTCAGCTCTTTTTGATTACCTTGATGGCACGGCCGCCCGGCTATTGGATGCACGGTCGGAACTTGGGAAACAGCTCGATTCCCTGGCGGACCTGGTCTCCTTTGGCATAGTTCCCGGCCTGATCATGTTTAAGCTTCTTTCGGCAGGTTGTGACGGAAGCTGCAACCTCTTAGAGAGGTACCATATCACTCCCTATTTTGCACTCCTGATCCCTGTATGTTCAGCTTTCCGGCTGGCAAAATTCAATATCGACTTCCGTCAGGAAGAGCATTTTATTGGATTACCTGTGCCGGCGAATGCGATTTTCTTCGCTTCCATACCACTGATACTATATAACCAGTCAAACCAGTTTACCTTTATCCCGCTCGACTTCTTTTCCAGTTTTTTCTCAAACACCAGGGTACTCGCCATTCTGACGGTCCTTTTCTCCTACCTTCTGGTATCTGACTTCCACCTCTTCTCCATGAAGTTTAAAAAGATGAGATGGGAAGGAAATGAGGTACGGTATACCTTCCTGGCACTGGCAGTTATCTATCTGGTTCTATTCTCCTTATGCGCGATCCCGCTCATCATTCTTACCTATTTCGTTCTTTCGCTCTTTTTTCAGAAGAGAATAGCGAATAGTGATTAGCGAATAGGGATTATCTTCTCAGTTCGAAATTTTGCCCCAGGTAAACTTTGCGTACATGTTCATCCTCTGCCAGTTCATTGGAGGTACCGGCCCTGAGGATGCTTCCTTCGAACAGGAGATAGGAACGATCAGTGATGGAGAGGGTTTCATGGACATTGTGGTCGGTGATGAGCACGCCGATATTTTTCTCTTTCAGTTTGGTGACGATCTGCTGGATATCTTCCACAGCGATCGGGTCAATGCCGGCAAAGGGTTCATCCAGCAGGATGAATTGCGGGTCGACAGCCAGGCAGCGGGCGATCTCTGTTCTGCGCCGTTCCCCTCCTGAAAGGGTAATCCCATAGCTTTTCCTGACATGCTGCAGGCCAAACTCATCCAACAGTCTTTCCAGTCTCTCTTTCTGCTGCGGTTTGGTCAGTTTTGTGAATTCAAGGATGGCTTTGATGTTATCTTCCACGGAAAGTTTCCTGAAAACAGAAGCCTCCTGCGGAAGGTAGCTGATTCCACGCTGCGCTCTTCTGTACATAGGTTCTGAGGTGATGTCGAGCTCATCGAGATAAACCTTCCCGGAGAGGGGCTTAATCAACCCTACGATGATGTAAAACGAAGTGGTTTTGCCTGCACCATTGGGCCCGAGTAACCCGACAATTTCTCCTGGTTCCACCTGAATGGTCACTTCGTTAACGACAGTCCGTTTCCGGTATTTCTTGACAATTTTTTCTGTGCGAAGGATCATGATCTCAGATTAGGATACAAAGGTAACGATTCCTCAGAATGAAAAGTATAACGAGATGAAAAGGCCGAAGGCAGCCGGTTTCTGATCCGGGATGTCGTTACGGTGGTTCAGTCGCCAGATCGCATCCACTCTGATGATCCTGAAGATGTTCTCAATCCCGACTCCGGCTTCCCAATAAGGGATCTGATCAAATGATCGCATCTGACCGGGAAAAAGTGAATACTCTTTATTCTCCATACTCAGGCTTCCATAAACGCATCGCAGATGGACTACCTCCCTCCATTTCAGTTTCCGGATCAAGGGAAGATGATTAAAAAGCAATCCATCGAAGTGATGGGCATAGGTTACGGTAAAATACTGGTCACTAACAAATTCATAATAATACATCATGTTGGAAGAGAATTCATCATAGAGGAAGGTCTGGTTCCCATCATGGATCTTCAGAAGGGGGTAGGGGAGGATCCCCCAAATTTTGCCTGCCTCGATAGTGTATTTCGACCATCCGATAGTTGAAAAATTAAACCACTGCTGAAGATTGATTGTCAGCCGGTGATACTCATAGTCGCTTTGAAAGAGGTTGGGAATACCATAGGCATAACGAATCAGAATAATGGGGTAGGGGGAGCTGATGGTGTACCTGTAGAATTCTCCGGAGACAAACCGTTCGCGGAAAGCGATACGGGTATCAAACACGATTTCGGAGGTGAAAATATCCGGGATCAGTACGGGTGAGTCCCGTGATTCGGGAAAGATGACAAAAGAGGTCTCTCCGAGCGGAAACATCTGCCGGTGAATGAAATGCAGCCTGTTGATCAGTCCGTTGAACCATTCATGCTCATACATGATCTTGAATTCCTGTACACGGGTCAGCTTATCATTTGGTCCGCGACGGAAGATCGAACTGAGGATGTTGTCGGTTGAAAAGGCATTCGGGCTTAAACCAAGTTGTTCCAGATCATTTTTATAAGAGGCAACCAGGTCCCTCCTGGGATTTTTATCGAACATATACATAACCTCGCCCCCGTATTTAAACCGTTGGTCTTTGGTCCCGTATGCGAGATATGCTTCCAACTGTAGCTTTTTACTGAACGAATTGCTTGTCCGGCCCCCGATCCTGAACCTCGCACCCTCGATGTTGTTGAACGAAAAGAGTTTTGTGTATGGTCCTATCTCGAATTTCCCCCAGGGAAGGTATCCGTTGACGACAGTATAGACAAGATCGACGTATGTGTTGAACAGGGGGATCTTTTTCACTGAATCAACCATTTCATAGATTCCCTTCTCGGATTCCGACAACTCTTCATGCCGGGCCGTTTCCCAATAAGCATCTTCTTTCGTGTTTGCATCAGGGTCAATGAATACGTTGGCCGGAAGAGAGAGGAACCGTTTATTTTCTGGCGGATCAAACTGGAAGTTCTGGTAGCTGGAGGTTCGGTGTCCAAAAAAACCAAGAACCTTATCCGTATTTTCGATGATATTGAAGTCGGCAATCATCTCGTCACGGGTGATCATCCAGAACTTGTTCTGGGTCCATTCGAACTCCTGTTTCACCTCCAGGTCATTAATGAAATTGATATTGGCATCGGAAGCGATACGGAGATCGATCTTCCTGACAGCCCAGGAGGTGTCGGCCACCCAGAAACTTCCGGTAAAGGTGAGTTCCTGTTTCCGTTTGGGTTTAAACATGATGTGGTAACACCAGTTATTCCCCATGAAACTGCTGTCGACCAGGTAGTACTTGTAATAGTCGATGCCAAATTGGGCAATCGGACTGACGAAATTTTTATCGAAAACAGGGATATGATCTTTATAGACCTCAATCTGCTCGGAAAGGTTCCCAAGGAATTGCGCAACACTTTCATTCTCCAGTCCTGACATACGGGAGGCTTTGATGATCTCTTTCCGGGCTTTTGGAAATTTCCGGAAGTAGACATCCGACATGGTTTCGGTGATAAAAACCGGGAGGTATGATTTGCCGTTGATTGTTGAGGTGTCGACGTAGGAAAAGACAAAATCGAACGTTTTGAAGAATTTTCGTTGTCTTAACTTATCCGTGATATTATTTGCGTCCAGTTCAATTTTGGTATAGGCTTCATATTGGTAGGAAGTAAACGACTGAAGGGAGTTTTTCTCCCGGTTGGCGATCACGCTGTCGAGGATCTTTTCGGCAGGGTTTCCGGTATACCGGATCGTCACCTCCTTCAGGGTGTAGGTGGCCGGCGACAGATTAAAATCGATGGTCTGAAACTGATGCAACAGGATTTTCCGGCTTTGGGGGACAAATCCTATCAACGATGCACGCAGGGAA
>JAFGNY010000332.1 GCA_016926765.1 Bacteroidales bacterium
GCATCGAAGTCAGTACAATTTCCAGAATGTTTGAACGTGAACGAACCCTGAAGTTCGATAACGTTTCACGCGACCTGAAGATCCTCCACGCTCTGTTTTACCAGGATCCCATGCGGATCTCCCCCGGCAGTGAAAAACTTGAAGTAACAAACCAGATCACCCATCAACGCTTCACAGAAGAGATTCATCTGTGGTATCTCAATGGCGCCGTGCTTAACGGAAATAACTCCTTTGTAGATCGGGTGCATACGCTGACAGAAAGCACGGTCACGATCTTTCAGAAGATCGACAGCGGATTTGTCAGGATCGCAACCAATGTACTGAATGACCAGGGGGAGAGGGCATTATGGACCTATATTCCGAATGATTCCCCGGTCGTCAAAACGGTGGAACAGGGAATCCCCTACTATGGAAGGGCGTATGTTGTCAACGATTGGTATATCACAGCCTATGAGCCAATAGTCTATCACAACAGAGTCGTCGGGATGCTTTATGTCGGAGACCAGGAGAAGGATCTGGCTGAACTGCGGACAATCCTGAACCAGGTCAGGATCGGAAGGACCGGATATGTGTTTGCATTTGACGAAAACGGGATCAACATCATTCATCCGTCATTCCAGGGAGATAAAATTCCGGCCGGCCTTTTAAAGACGGTAGAAGAGAAACCATCGGGATTGATTGAAGTCTCACACTCAGGAAATATCCCCGCAGAATTGGTTGCCTTTACCTATTTTCCCGATTTCAAACTTTACATCTGTGCGGCTATTGATCCTGCAGCAGAATCGCGGGAACTGATCACCGGGATCATCCGTAATGCCATCATCATCGCGGTGATTACTATCCTCCTCTTCTCAGCGTTTATCTATCTCCTCACCAAGAAGAATCTGTACAAGTACCTCCGGCAAATTGAACAGACCGATAAAAAACTAACCTTTGCCCGTGAGGCCCTTGAGCGGTCGGAAGAGAAATTCCGTACCTTTTTCAACCATTCAAGCGATGAGATCTTCATCGGAGATTTCGACGGATTCATCCTCGAAGTGAATCAGGTGACCTGCGACGACCTGGGATATTTAAGAGAAGAGTTGATCGGCAAGCATTTCAGGGAATTGAAATCAGAGAAATATCTTGGTGATGTGCAAAAAAATCTGGAGATGATCAGGCACTTCGGACAGTACCGTTACGAAACAGAAAATGTCACAAAGAGCGGGGAAATCATCCCGGTGGAGATGAAGAGCCGGGTAATAGAGTACAACGGGGAGAAACGGATCCTGAGTATCGCCCGGGATATCACTGAAAGGAAGGAGATCGAAGAACGCATCCTTAAGGCGATCATCTCAACGGAAGAGAGTGAACGGCAACGGTTTGCCGCTGACCTTCACGACGATCTCGGACCCATTCTCTCCACGATCAAGCTCTACACTGACGTCCTGAAAAAAGGGGATCATAAAAACATCGACAGAGCCGAAACAGTTAAAAATATCAATGAGCTGATTGATATGGCCATTCGTACAAGCCGCGAAATCTCCAACAGGATCCGCCCGAATGTGCTTCAGGATTTTGGCCTGGCTGCCGCGATCACCGAGTTCTGCAGTTTCATCAACCAGTCCGGATCACTCAAAATCAGTTTGCAAACAGATCACTATTCCGTCGGGAAACGGGGTATTGAAGAGTCCATCCTGTTTCAGGTCACCAAAGAGCTGATCAACAATACCCTGCGCCACGCTGATGCCACCAATGTTCTGATCGATCTGAAAAGTATCGGCAACCAGATCATTCTTTACTACCGTGACGACGGATCAGGGTTCGATCTTGAAACAGCAATGAAAAACCGTTCAGGACTTGGCCTGTACAATATTCTGAATAAGGTGAAGACAATCAACGGCACCTGCGATCTGAACACTACCAAAGGCAAAGGGATGTTCATGACGATCTCCGTTAAATTAAAAAACGACTAAATCAAGGATCTATGGATATCATTAAGGTCATCATTGCCGACGATCATATCATTTTCAGGAAAGGCCTCTCGACGATCCTGAATGAGATCGGTAATGTCAAAGTGGTCGGAGAAGCTGCCAATGGCCTTGAACTCCTCGAACTGCTCAGGAAGACTCCGGCCGACGTAATTCTGATGGATATCAAAATGCCGCAGATGGATGGCATTGAAGCCACCCGTAACGTCATTGCCCATTATCCCGATATCCGGGTTATCGCCCTCACGATGCATGAGGAGATCAGCTATTTCAATAAAATGATAGAGGTGGGAGCCACTGGCTTCCTGCTGAAAAAAACAACGCAGGATGAGCTTGAAAAAGCGATCATCGCAGTGGCCTGCGACGAACCTTACTTTTCGGAAGAGTTCATGAGCAATGTTCAGATGAATCCTCTCATTCATCAACGTAAACAACCCGATATCCAGTTAACTCCGCGAGAGCAGGAGGTACTGGAACTCATCTGCAAAGGAGAATCCAATCCGGAGATCTCAAAACGTCTCGGCCTGAGTCAGCGAACTATCGATGGCCACCGGGCAAGGCTCTTCGAAAAAACCGGAGCAAAAAATGCCCCTCATCTGGTGATGTATGCTATTAAAAACGGGTTGATTAAAACCTAGCGCTTGAAATACCCGTCACATCACTTCCATAAAAGGGGCTTTCACCCCGGGTAAATTACCTGTCTTTTTAAAAACCGGAGCAACTTTTTCCAAAATTGAAAAAAAAGTTGAATTTATTTTCCTGAATTTCAAAACAATACATCTTTTGATTGGAGAGGAAAACTTCTTTTTCAACCTCCTTCCCTTTCATATCTCTCTGATTAAATTAATGTTACCATCACTCATCAGGTGTTTTCACCTGGTTTTTTATCCGTGGGTTTTACTCTTGTGCACTCTGCCGGCAGGAAATATTTTTGCATTGTGAAACTTTTAACAAAACAACTTAACACGTGAAGCCATGGAAACAAAATCAAAAATTCTGATCGTTGATGATGACAGTGATGTGATTAACGTCCTGAAAACCATCCTTGAGCATGAAGGATATGATGTATATCCTGCCTATAACAAAACTGAAGCGCTGGAAACTGCCGCCAGGGTAAAACCCGATCTTGCCATTCTCGATGTGATGATGACAACGCATTATGAAGGATTTGAGCTGGCCAAAACATTCGGAGAATCTTCCGAGTTCCAATCAATGCCGGTGGTCATGCAAACCTCCATCGAAGTTCTCACCACCACCAACCTGAGTGTTCAGCAAATGGCCAAAGAGTACAGGAAAGATAGAAAATACAAGGAATTGCAGGTGTTGCTGGTCAAAGACATTCTCAAAGAGGAGGCTGGGATAGACTATCTCTCAGAAGAGGGAGTCAGCCTCTGGGTTCCTGTGCAGGGATTTGTCAAGAAGCCGGTTGATTCCAATAATCTGCTGCCCATCATCTCACGGCTTCTGAAACATTGATTCTCTAACCTTTTTAATCCGGATCCAATGATGACTACTGATGACGAACTTCTTGCCGGGTTCACTGATGCAGAAGAGGATAGCCTGATTCCGATCCTTCAGGAGATACAGGGCCGGAACGGGTACCTTTCCGCCGAGGCCATTGTCAAAGTCGGGCGGTGCCTGAAGGTCCCCACAAGTCGAATCTATGGGGTAGCAACCTTTTACAACCAGTTCAGGTTTGAACCGAGAGGGAAGTACCATATCCAGGTTTGCCGGGGGACGGCCTGCCATGTCCTGGGATCGGCAACAGTGCTGGAAAACCTTGAAAAAGAGCTGAAAATAAAAGCCGGCCAGACCACACGCGACGGGTTGTTCAGTATCGAAGTGGTGGCGTGCATCGGCGCCTGCGGCCTGGCTCCGGTAATTTGCGTCAACACTACATTTCATGCAAAAGTCACCCTTGATTCACTAAAGATAATAATCGATGAATACAGAGATGCTACCTGAAATCTATATCGGGTCGGGAACCTGCGGACAAGGCGCCGGGGCAGGAGTTGTTCTTCAGCACGTGAAAGAGTACCTCGAAAAAGAGGGGATCAGGGCAACCGTGACCGAAGTGGGATGCATCGGGTTGTGCTCCTCCGAACCCCTGATGGATATCCGGCTTCCCGGCCGTACCAGGCTTTGTTTCGAACAGGTAACCACAGAAAAAGCCGTGGATATCCTGGAGAATGTGCTGGTTGGGACACTCCCCGAAGAGAATATCCTGGGACAATTCAGGGAGGCAGGTACACAGAAGTGGGAAAACGTTCGCTACCTGGATGAATTGCCTTTTTTTGCGAAACAACAACGGCTGGTCCTGAAGAATTGCGGCATCATCAATCCGGTTAGTATTCAGGATTACCGAAACACCGGTGGATATGAATCCCTGCTGAAATCGCTCCGTGAATTATCTCCTGAAGAGGTGTGTGACCTGATCGAAAAAAGCGGCCTGAGAGGTCGTGGCGGCGGCGGATTCCCGACAGGGAAAAAATGGAAGCTCGCTGCCGCCGAAGATGCCGACCAGAAATACCTGGTTTGCAACGCTGATGAAGGAGATCCCGGAGCGTTTATGGACAGGGCGGTCATCGAAGGGGATCCACACCGGCTGATCGAAGGGATGATCGTTGCAGGCTACGGGATCGGCGCAAGCAAAGCCTATATCTATATCCGTGCTGAATACCCTCTTGCCATTGCCCGCTTGCGTGTAGCGCTTGAACAAAGCAGGGAAGCCGGGTTCCTTGGCAACAACATTGCAGGATCAGGCTTCAGCTTTGAGATCCGGATCAAGATGGGGGCCGGGGCATTCGTCTGCGGTGAAGAAACGGCGCTACTCGAAAGTATTGAAGGAAAAAGGGGAATGCCAAAACCACGTCCACCCTACCCTGCGAAAAAAGGCTTGTTCGGAAAACCAACAGTGATCAATAACGTGGAAACCCTGGCCAACATTCCGGCTATCCTTGAACAAGGGGCTGCCTGGTTCGAATCAATCGGCACGACAAGGAGTAAAGGGACCAAAGTGTTCGCGTTATCCGGAAAAGTTTCTCTGACAGGCCTTATCGAGATTCCGATGGGAACCACCTTGCGGGAGATCATTTTCGATATGGCAGGTGGCATCCGTGGAAACAAGGCTTTCAAAGCCGTTCAGATAGGCGGGCCTTCCGGCGGGTGCATCACAGAAGCCAATCTCGACATCGAAGTCGACTACGACTCGCTTCTTTCCGTAGGCGCGATGATGGGATCGGGAGGACTGGTGGTGATGGATGAAGAGACCTGTATGGTGGATATTGCCAAGTTTTTTATGGACTTCATCCAGCGCGAGAGTTGCGGAAAGTGCATTCCATGCCGGGAGGGGACGCGGAGGATGCTTGAGATCCTTGAGAGTATTACGCGCAAACCGTCACCGGGTGAACGGAATGACGCGCTTAACCGCTTCAAGGGAATCATGCAGCTGGAAAAACTCAGCGCCGTGATTAAAGATACCTCCCTGTGCGGACTCGGCCGGTCGGCTCCCAACCCGGTGCTGAGTACACTGAAATGGTTCAGGCATGAATACGAAAGTCACATCTTCGAACGGAAATGCCCCGCCGGGGTTTGCACCTCATTGAGAACCTTTTTCATTGATGTCGATCAATGCACCGGATGCGGCCTTTGTGTTCGCAAGTGTCCTTCAAACGCGATAGTAGGATCGAAAAAATCCCCCCATTTCATCGTGGAAGACCGGTGTATCGGATGCGGGGCCTGTGAAGAGGCCTGTAAATTCGACGCCATCACCATCCATGTTTAAAACCGGAAAAAATGGAACTTACGATAAAAATCAACAACACTCCCGTACAAGCGGAACCAGGAGAACTGCTGCTGGATGTGCTGGAACGTCAGGGAATCCGCATCCCCACCCTGTGTCACATGAAAGGGTTTTTCCCCTCCGGAGCCTGCCGGATGTGCGTGGTAGAAAACGAACAAACCGGGAAACTGATCACCGCCTGTTCCCATACAGTGGAACAGGGCATGAACATCAAATCGCACTCCGCCAGGGTGATTGAAGCGCGGAAAACGATTGTGGAGCTGCTGCTCTCCAATCACCCCGACGATTGCCTCTACTGTGTGCGTAACGGTCTGTGTGATCTTCAGGATCTTGCCAGAGAACACTGTATCACCGAACGAAGGATCAGCGGAGCAAAAAACCGTCATCATCTTGACTTGTCAAGCGCCAGTATCGTTCGCGATCCGGCCAAGTGCATCCTTTGCGGAAGGTGTGTGAAAGTCTGTTCGGAGGTGATGGAGGTTTCTGCCATCGATTTCATCAACCGGGGAAGCAATACGGTGATCGGGCCCACGTTCAACAAAGGGCTGAATACATCCAGCTGTATCAATTGCGGCCAATGTATCATGGTATGCCCTACCGGCGCCCTCTCGGAAAAAAATCACTTTGCTGAGATCAGGGATGCCCTGAATGATCCGACAAAAACTGTCGTGGTGCAATATGCCCCGGCAATCTCGGTGACGCTTGCCGAGGAGTTCGGAATGGCGCCCGGAACCGATATCAACGGACTATTGAATGCAGCCCTCCGGAAAATTGGTTTTGACAGGATTTTCGATACCACCTTCGCTGCCGACCTCACGATCATGGAAGAGTCGGCCGAGCTGATTCATCGCATTAAAAATCACGGCCATCTTCCGATGATCACCTCCTGCTGTCCATCCTGGATCAAATACGCAGAAGAATTTGCCTGTGATTTTCTTCCGAATATCTCCAGTTGCAAATCACCCCAACAAATGCTGGGAGCCGTTCTTAAGAGCTATTATGCAGAGATTTCGAACACTGAACCGGAAAACCTCTATGTAGTAGCGATCATGCCCTGTGCGGCGAAAAAATTCGAGGGACAGCGCGAAGAGATGACTCAGCGAGGGATCTCGGATATCGATGCCGTACTGACAACCAGGGAGCTGGCAAACTTCATCCGCCTCTTTGGCATCGGGATGGATAAGCTGGAAGCGGAGACGGCCGACTCGCCGCACGGGGTCAGAAGTTCGGCAGGGAAACTGTTCGGAGCATCCGGTGGCGTGATGGAGGCGGCGCTGAGAACAGCTTATTTCAGCGTGACGAATACCGAGCTCCCCCAATGCAAAATCGAGCAGGTCAGAGGGTGTACCAGACGAAAAGAGGCGACGATCACGATGGGCGACCTCACCATTGGCGTCGCTGTTGTCAACGGCCTCTCCAACGCAAAAACCCTGCTCGATGAGATCCGCAATGGCCGGGATGACCTTCATTTCATTGAGGTAATGGCTTGTCCGGGCGGATGTATCAACGGAGGCGGCCAACCGCTTCATAAAAATCCGGAAGCCCTGAAGAAGCGTATGGAAGCGCTGTACCAGATTGATGAAACAGAGACGATCAGAGTATCTCATCAAAATCCGGAAGTCCTGGCTCTCTACCAGAATTTCCTGGGAACCCCGCTGGGCAATAAAAGTCACGAACTGCTGCATACCTCCTACTGTCAGCGCAATGTACTCCTGTAATCCATGAAACGATGAATTCAACGGCACGAAAGCAATTGGTTTACACAGTGAAAGACCGCTGCAGAGTATGCTACACCTGTGTGAGAGAATGCCCGGTCAAGGCGATCCGTATCAACAACGGCCAGGCAGAAGTGATGAACGAGCGATGCATTGCCTGCGGTAACTGTGTGAGAGTGTGCAGCCAGGGAGCTAAGATCTACCTGGATGCCACAGGAGAGGCGGAAGCGCTGCTGGCATCTGATTACCGGGTGGCCGCCTGCATCGCCCCGAGTTTTCCGGCTGAATTCACCGAGATGGACGATTACACCCTCCTGGTCGGAATGATCCGTCAACTCGGTTTTGACTATGTGGTAGAGGTAGGGTTTGGAGCCGATATGATCTCGCTGGAATACAACAAACTTTTCGACAACCCCGAAATGCCTCCACTCATCACGAGCGACTGCCCCTCGGTAGTCTATTATATCGAGCACTACCACCCCGACCTGGTTCCCTCGCTGGCGCCGGTGGCTTCGCCAATGGTTGCAACCACCCGCATCATCCGTCGTGAATATGGCCCGGATGTCCGTGTGGTATTCATCGGACCCTGTATTGCAAAAAAAGCCGAGTCAACGGAAGTGAATGTGGTACTCACCTATGCCGAACTCAGAAAACTTTTCTTTGAACATTCCATTGTTCCCGATATAAATCAAACAGCCTGCTTTGATCCTCCTCTGGCAGGAAAAGGAGCCGTTTATCCGGTGAGCCGGGGAATGCTTCAGACCGTGAACAACAGCGACAATATTTTCAACGGAAATGTGGTAGTGGCCGAAGGAACGGAAAACTACAAAGAGGCGATCAGGGAATATGAATGCGGCTCACTGAAACATCACCTCGAACTCCTGAGTTGTGAAGGCTGTATCATGGGCCCCGGGATGAGTAAGTCGAGCCAGAAATATGCCCGCAGGTCAAAAATAAGCGCCTACGCCAGGAAAAAATTAGATCAGAGCCAGTATCAGGATTGGCAGAAGAACGTCAGAAAGTTCGCTGCCCTGGATTTCACCGAACAGTTCTTTCCACGCGACAGACGGCTTCCGCTGCCAACGAAAGAGGAGATTGACGGTATCCTGTTCAGGATGGGAAAAACCCGTCCGGAAGATCATCTGAACTGCGGAGCCTGCGGCTATCCAAGCTGCAGCGAACATGCGATAGCCATCATCGAAGGGCTGGCCGAAAGCGAGATGTGCCTCCCCTATACCATCGAAAAGCTGCACAATTCCGTGCAGGAGCTGAACCTGTCGAACGAAAAACTGGCAACTACCCGGCAGGCTCTTAAGCAATCGGAAAAACTGGCCAGCATGGGACAACTCTCGGCGGGAATTGCCCATGAACTGAACAATCCCCTTGGGGTGATCACGATGTACGCAAACATCCTGCTGGAAGAGTCTGATCCTGAGGATCCGGGGCGCAAAGACCTGGAACTGATTGTGGAGCAAACGAACCGGTGCAAGAATATCGTAGGAGGGTTGCTCAACTTTGCCAGGAAAAATCAGATCAGAAAGACAGAGACAAACATGGAGACATTCTGTAGAAAAAGCCTTCAGTCAGTCATTATCCCGTCTACGGTCACCGTAAATTTCCAGTCGCAGATGCGCAACTCCATGGCGATGGTCGATCAGGATCAGCTGATGCAGGTGCTCACAAACCTCGAAAAAAATGCCGTGGAAGCTATGCCCGGAGGAGGAATTCTGACCATGCGCGTGAGCGATACGCCCGATGAGATCCGGATTGCCGTTTCAGATACAGGGACCGGCATCTCTCCCGAGAACCTCGAAAAGGTGTTCACCCCATTTTTCACAACAAAGGAGGTTGGAAAAGGAACCGGACTCGGGTTGCCGCTCGTTTATGGTATTGTGAAGATGCACAAAGGAAAAATCACCGTCGAATCAAATACGAATCCGTCAAAAGGGCTTCCCGGAACCTGTTTCCGGATCACCATCCCAAGAAATTAAAGAGATCATCACGCTAATGGAAAAACCAATGAAAACGATATTACTGGTCGACGACGACCCCGATCAGCTGGAACAATTGAAATTTCAGGTCATACGGTTTGGTTACCATCCTGTTACGGCCTGTTCCCAGAAAGAGGGAGAGTTGCTTCTTGAAGAGATTACACCCGATCTGGCGATCATCGACCTGATGATGGAAAACCAGGACAGCGGATTTATTCTCAGTTACAGAATCAAGCAAAAATTCCCGCAGGTTCCGGTCATCATCATCACGGCAGTCACGGCTGAATGTGGCATGAAGTTCAGTCTGGAGACAGAGGATGACAAGCGGTGGATCAAAGCCGATAAATACATTGAGAAAGGGATCCGCCCGGATCAGTTGCACCGGGAGATCAACAAACTTCTGAAAGTCTGAAACTAAAAAACAGGGTTATGAGTATCTTGAATGTACTGGTGGTTGACGATGAACCCGGGATCCGGACCGGTGTGACCCGGGTGCTTCGGAATTTTACCGTAGGATTTCCGTTTATGGATGACGATTTCAGTTTCCGGACGCTCGAAACCGGGTCGGGCGAAGAGGCTATCGAAATCCTTGAAAGAGAGCCTGTCGATATCGTCCTGCTGGACAATAAACTTCCGGGGATTTATGGCATCGAGGTGCTGGAATATATCCGGCAACAGGAATACGACATCCAGGTGATGATGATCACCTCCCATGCTTCTCTTGACCTGGCCGTGAAAGCCACCAACAACGGCGCCTACAATTTCGTCCCGAAACCATTCACACCGCAGGAGTTGAAAGCGGCGATGGAGAGTATCACAAAACATCTCTATCTCAGGCGGATGACCAGGAAACTGAATGAACAGGGCAAGCAGGTACGGTTCCAGTTTTTGTCGGTCTTGTCGCATGAGCTGAAATCACCCATCAATGCCATCGAGGGATACCTGAAGATCATGCAGGAGAAACAGGCGGGGGAGGCTATTGAAGACTATCAGGGGATGATCTCACGCTCTCTCGAACGGATCAAGGGGATGCGCGGGCTCATCATGGACCTGCTCGACCTCACACGCATAGAAAGCGGTAAAAAGAAACGGAACATCATTCCCGTCGATATCACCGAACTTGCACGCATGGCCATGCACTCTATGGAACCCATGGCAATCCAGAAATCGGTGAAGATTCATTTCACAGGCGACCAACCCATCTATATCCACTCCGATCCTTCCGAGATGGAGATCATCCTGAACAATTTGTTGTCGAATGCCGTGAAATACAATCGTGAGGGAGGTGAAGTCTTCGTGAGTGTGGAGGAAAAGCCTCAGGGAATTACGGTTGATGTGAAAGATACAGGAATTGGCATGGATGATGCTGAGGTGGGAGAGCTTTTCAAGGAATTTGTCCGGATCAGGAACTCGAAAACAAAAGATATCACGGGAAGCGGACTGGGGCTGTCGATCGTCAAAAAGCTGACCGACCTCAACCACGGCGCCATCCGCGTTTCCAGCCGGCCGGATCAGGGAAGTCATTTCAGCGTCATCTTCCCCAGAGAATGAACATGCGACTCACCGGTTTATTTTCGTACTTTTATCGCTGAAAACCTATCAACATATCACGATGATTGATTTGCGCAGTGATACGGTGACCCGCCCCACTCCCGGAATGCTGGATGCCATGATGCATGCCGAAGTGGGCGATGATGTGTTTGGGGATGATCCAACGGTGACCGCTCTGGAAGAGAAGGCGGCCGCAATCTTCGGCATGGAGGCCGGATTGTTTTGCCCCTCCGGGACGATGACGAACCAGATCGCTGTCAAGGTTCATACCCGGCCTGCCGACGAAGTCATCTGCAGTGACGAATCCCATGTCTATCTTTTTGAAGGAGGAGGAATTGCGTTTAACTCGGGAGCCTCGGTCAGGCTGATCCAGGGTGACAGAGGGAGGATCACCGCTGCCCAGATCGCTGCCAGCGTCAATCCCAACGACATCCACCATCCGGTATCGAAGCTGGTTGTAATTGAAAACACCTCCAACCGGGGCGGGGGAAGTTGTTACGACCCCGCGGAACTTCGGCGTATCAGTGCGGTATGTCTTGAACATTCACTGAAACGGCATCTCGACGGCGCCCGGTTTTTCAATGCCATGACGGCTACCGGCCTGAATCCCCGGGAAGCCGGAACACTGTTTGATTCCATTTCAATCTGTTTGTCCAAAGGACTTGGCGCTCCCGTTGGGTCCGTGTTGCTTGGCGGCGCCGGCTTCATCCATCAGGCCCGGCGGGTGCGAAAACTGTTCGGAGGCGCTATGCGGCAGGCAGGCTATCTCGCAGCCGCCGGGGTTTACGCCCTCGATCATCATCTCACGCGCATGGCCGACGATCATGTTCGGGCGGCCAGAATCGGAAAACTTCTGACAGCATCTCCCTTCGTATCCCATGTGGCTCCCGTTGAAACCAACATCATCATCTTCACCCTCTCGGAAACGATGCCTCAGGAGAAATTTCTTTCCCGGTTAAAGGAAGCCGGAATTCTCGCTATCGGCTTCGGACCTCAAACCATCCGGATGGTTACCCACCTCGACATCTCTGACCCGATGATCGATCACCTGGAAAAAACACTGAATAGGCCCGGCTACAAGGGAAAATTATAACCACTTTACGAAAGGAACAAACGGCGCGGTCTTCCGGGCATACTCAGCCCAGCCGGGATGTTCCTTTAACTTTTTTTCCAGCAGGGGAACACCTGAAACAAATCGGAGAGTGAAGGTGAGGAGGATCGGGCTGATCACCGTGATCCAGCCGCCCGGGACTCCGATGGCATAACACCAGATTCCCCACCAGATCAGCGCTTCGCCGAAATAGTTTGGATGTCGGCTATATTTCCACAGACCAGTGGCAAGGAGTTTCCCCTTGTTTTTCGGATTCTGCTTGAAAAAGGCTAACTGCATATCACCTACAGATTCAAACAGAAATCCGATCCCAAAGAGAATCAGGCCAGCGGTATCAGAGGTTGAGAGAACCTCTCCCGGATGGTAATTGATATACCAGACGGGAAAGGAGATGAGGTACATGAACAGCCCCTGAAGAAGAAATATCTGAAGAAAACTCCGGAGGATAAAATGCTTCCATGTATCGCGCCAGCGCTGGTACCTGAAATCCTCCCCTTTTCGCCTGTTTCGCTGGAAAATATAAATCCCCAGACGCAACCCCCAGATTAATACCAGGATAAATACAATGATTTTCCGGATGTCGATATCGGGAGCCATGGCAAGAGAGAAGGTAGCGACAACAATAAACCCGGGCCCCCAGAAGAAATCCACAACGGAGTTATCTTTGATCAGCAAGGCAACGATAAAAGCCAGGATCATAAAAGCGAAAACAACCAGAGCGACTTGCCAGAACATGGTGAATGAGGAATTAGGAATGATGAATTACAAATGATTGGCATCCGGCATCATTTCAGCATGAACGATACCGCTACCACACCCGGGCCGGTATTTGCGACCAGCACGGGAGAGATATGGTCTATGAAAAGAGGCTTCCGGCCGGTGATCTGTTCCATCTCCATAGCATAATGTTGTGCAACGGCCTGGTTGTCGGCATGCGTGATCGCGTATTCCCATACTTCCTCCCCGTTGATCACTTTCCGGATATTCCCAAGCAATTTTTTATGAGCGCCCTTGATCGAAAGGGACTTCCCGGCAATTTCCGCCTTTCCCTCCCTGTCAATTTCAATCACCGGCTTCAGATCCAGCGTACGGGCAACAAAACTTTTGAAGTGACCGATCCGCCCCGATTTAATGATGTAATTCAGTGTGGGGATCGAGGCACGGAGGTGTGATTTCGAGATCCAGGTATCAACTTTTGGGAGAATTTCATCCAGCGACATCCCCTCCTCCACGGCTCTGGCGGCACGAAGTACAATTAATCCAAGTCCGGCGGAAAGAAGTCGTGAATTATAGATGTAGGCTGGTTTTCCGTTCCGGGCGCCGACATCCCGGGCCGATTTGACTCCGTTCTGATAGGTCCCGCTCAGTTTCTCACTGATGAAAAAGCCAAGCGTTGCAGTGTAGTGGGTTGAGAGATAGTCAAATTTATTCTGAAAATCTTTGATAGTAGGTTGAGAAGTAGAGGGCCTTACCTCTGTCTGCTGCTGCATCTGGTAAAACTGAGGAGGGTTCATACTTAACCTGTCGAGGTAAAAACTCTCTCCGAAATGAACACTCAGCGGCATCATATGGATCTGGTGCTGTTCCAGGATCTCTTTTGGAAGATCGCAGGTTGAGTCGGTAAGAATGGCAATATCCGCTTTCCGGCTGTGAAGAATCTCCTGCTGCATCACCATGTCGTCAACCTTCTGATAGGTGATCGCACCAAACCTGCTGAGAGCGGCAAACACCTCTGCGGGATCCTCCGTATGGATATGAACCCGCATTTTTAGAGGAGTACCTGCAACCACAATAGAGTCGCCAAAAGGATGCATCGCTTCCTGGATCCTTTTCTTATCAAGCTTCTCTCCGGCGATCATGGCTTCCGTGCAGAAACGGAACGTGATCTCCTCAAGCAGATCAATCACCTCCACATCCTGCTCCTCACCGATCGCTTCAGCCGTGGCAGGAAGCGCCTCCCCTTTGATGAAAAAATCAAGGATTCCTTCTAAAAAATAGACGAATCCTTTTGCGCCGGCGTCCACTACACTCGACCGGGCAAGGACTTCCAGCTTCTGCGTCGTTTCCGAAAGGGATTGCACCGCCTTGTTGTAGGCTTCAATCAACAATTTGATAAAATCATCGATAAAATCCTTTACCAGATACAGGTATTCAGCCCAATCTTTAATGACGGTAAGGATGGTGCCTTCCACAGGATTTGCAATCGCATCGTAGGCGTAATTCACTGCCTTTTTCATACTCTCGGCAAAGGACTGTACATCCAGTTTTCCTTCGGCTTTGAGCTCGTTGCTGAATCCATAGAGAAACTGGGCAAAAATGATCCCCGAATTTCCACGGGCCCCACTCAAAGCAGCATCCGCAATTGCCGAGGCCGTTTGCTTCAGGTTTTCGATCGGGATCTTGGCATCCACAATGGAACGCATGGTGGAGGCAAGATTCGTTCCAGTATCCGCATCCCTCACCGGAAATACATTGATTTTGTTGAGGAGACCCTGGTGGTCAAAGATTCTCTGCGCTCCGGCGATAATACTGTAATAGAGCTGACTTCCGTCAAGCTCCCGCAGTTGTATTGCTTCTGTATTCATTTAATTTTTTTACAATCAGAAAGTTTGCCCGAATCAATCAATTCATTCAATTCCAGGAGGATGTCATTGTACTGGTAACGATTCCCGCATTGATACATCTCCAGGAGCGGATCGTTGTCCAGCAACTGCTTGAACAAATCATCCGCACTCGGGGTTTTTATTTGGGATGCATAGGCATCATAGGTAATGGATAGAAAAGCCACATCCGGACCGATTCCCCGGTTGTCGAGCAAAAAGCCGCCCGACAGGGCCTGAGGGTAGGCTGCCTTGCCTTGTGCCCTCAGATCGGCCACATCAGGATACGACGTGACTGTCAATTTATCAGCAGAAAGGGACACCGGCACAAACTGATGGTAATCGGCTTTCGTTTTGTAGATGATACATGGAGGCAAACCCATTGATCCGCCGGTTTTTTCGTGCATAGCATGTTGAGTAACTGCCACAGATTGCGTTTTTTTTGAGCATGAAATGAGAGAAGATACGAGCAGGGATAGAAGGATTGGAAATAATGAAAGTCTCTTCATACGGTCACCGTTTGAGTTACCACTGATGAAAAAGCTCCTTATTGAGAATGCAAAGATACTAAATATAAAAGAAGCTGAATGTGTTAATTTTCAAACAAAGTGTTAAAATAATGTAAATTATTGGCTGAACCCATCTGATTTATCTAATTTTGTCCAAAAAATAACACTATGCGTACGTTCATCCTATCTCTACTCTTTCTGTTTACAGCAACAACCTGCCTCAACGCCCAGCAGGGAGATCAGGCCACATCCCTGACCGATAATCCGAATGCCCCGGAGATTTCGTTTGAAAAAACCGTCCATGACTATGGCACCATTGTGAAAGGGGGCGACGGAACCTGTGAGTTTAAATTTACCAATACCGGGAAAGAGCCGTTGATCCTTTCAAGACCCATTTCATCCTGTGGCTGTACCGTACCCACCTGGCCGAAGGAACCGATCCTTCCGGGGAAAAGTGATGTCATCAAGGTGACTTACAACACCATCAATGTCGGCCCGATCAATAAAACAGTGACCATCTATTCCAACGCAGTCACAAGCAAAGTGATGCTCGCCATCAAAGGAAAAGTGGTTGCAGCGCCTGTCGAAACAGTTCCCGAAAAACAGAATGAGATTGGAGTTGCTCCTGTCAATAAATAATCACTATGCCATCGATCTCTTCCCGTGGAGAGCATATCCCTCCTTCCCCTATCCGTAAACTTGTCCCTTATGCCGAAGAGGCTAAAAAGCGGGGCATTAAGGTCTATCACCTGAATATCGGGCAACCCGATATCGAGACACCCTCAAACGCGATCGATGCCCTTCACCGGCTCGACATGAAGGTGGTGGAGTACAGCCACTCAGCCGGGATCCTCTCCTACCGGAGAAAGTTAGCTGAGTACTATCGCCGCCACCATATCGAGGTCTCCACCGATGAGATGATCGTCACCACCGGCGGCTCCGAGGCGATCCTCTTTGCACTGATGAGCTGTCTCGACCCGGGCGATGAGATCATCATCCCCGAACCTTTCTATGCGAATTACAACGGCTTTGCCATTGCCGCCGGGGCTGTGGTCAAACCCATTGAGTCCTTCATCGAGGACGGGTTCGCCCTTCCCCCGATCAGCTCCTTCGAAAAAGCGATCACCCC
>JAFGNY010000333.1 GCA_016926765.1 Bacteroidales bacterium
ATTTATATTATTATTGCAAAATCATTTTGATATCATTTTGATATCACAAAATTTAAACAAATGGAAAAAGAAAAATTGACCTCTCCCGTATCAGGATATCTGGGAGTGACCAGCCTTCTTGTACTCGTTGTTCTGGCAGTACTTGATTTCGCAATGTATTCGAACCAAGTCTGGGCGATTGTCCTCGGAATTGTCTGCATTGCTGTCATCATTTTTATTATCCCCGGATTTCTGGTGATCAATCCGAATGAGTCGGCAGTTCTCATCCTTTTCGGAGCTTACAAAGGAACGCTCAAAAAGAATGGTTTTTACTGGCTGAATCCTTTTTTTGTCCGTAAAAAAATCTCTCTTAGGGCCAGAAACCTCAACAGCGACCCGATCAAGGTGAACGATAAAATCGGGAATCCCATCATGATCGGAATCGTGCTGGTATGGCAGGTGAGGGATACATTCAAAGCAGCATTCGAGGTAGATGATTATGCACATTTCGTTGAGATCCAGAGTGAAGCGGCTATCCGTAAACTGGCCGGCCATTATCCCTATGACAATTTCGAAGATGATCATGCCGAGATCACCCTTCGGTCGGGCGGCGAAGAGGTCAATCAGGCTCTGGAGGAGGAACTGACCCTGCGCCTTGCCATTGCCGGCATTCATGTGATGGAGGCCCGGATCAGCTACCTGGCTTATGCTTCGGAAATTGCCGGGGCTATGCTGCGCCGCCAGCAGGCTACTGCCATTGTTGCAGCACGCCAGAAGATCGTGGAAGGAGCTGTCAGCATGGTCGAAATGGCTCTTCAGGAACTAAGCAAGAAAAATGTGGTCGAACTGGACGAAGATAAAAAAGCTGTCATGGTCAGTAACCTGATGGTTGTCCTGTGCTCTGATAAGGATGCTACACCAGTTCTGAACACAGGAACGCTTCATCAGTAATACGTTTATGTCGAAGAAAAAGGTATTCATGCTTCGACTCGATCCGGAGGTCTATACCGCTCTTGAAAAATGGGCGGCAGATGAATTCCGGAGTGTAAACGGCCAGGTAGAGTGGATCCTGGACAAGGCATTGAAAGATCGCGGCAGATCACCAAGAAAAATTGTCAAAGATGTTCCTCAGAAAACGAAATAACCTCGAACTCAACCGGCCTGTCATTAAACTTGAAGCGGGGCCCATCGACCTGATACTGGAGATCCTGGCCATCGTCAGTCTGCTCTGTTTCTTGGGATTCACACTCTATTCCATGACCCGCCTTCCCGAAACCATTCCAACCCATTTCAATTCCGGCGGAGAACCGGATACGTACGGCTCTAAAAACTCCCTCTGGATGCTTCCGGTGGTGGCTTTGGTAATTTATTCAATCCTTACGCTTGTGGGAAAAATTCCTGAGAAATTCAATTATCCGGTCAGGATCACACAAGCCAATGCCCGTGTTCAATATACCTTAAGATCCAGATTTCTGCGCTATCTGAAACTGGCGATGGTGCTGATGTTTTTTTTCATCAGCTATAAGACAGTGATGATCGCTCTTGGGAATACAAGAGGTCTGGGAATGTGGTTCCTTCCGGTTTTCCTCGGGATCATCCTTATTCCCATCATCCTCTACCTTATCCTTGCCAGGCGCGCCCGTTAAAGGGGGATAAATGCGCGATCCCCGACCAAGATAACCAGATCAGATCTTGGCATTGTAAAGAAACCGCTTGATCTTTTGCGTTGGGGTCTTTTGAAAAGGTTCCGGCTGGTTGACAACAGACTGAACCTTGGAGAATTTGTTGACTTTGGAATTTATATACTCTTTCAGTTCGATGGTAAGTTCTTCTATTTTATGTTCAACAAAGGATGCAACCTCTTGTTTCATGTGAAGATACTTCTCTTCGATCTCTTCTTTGTTGAAATGAACAAGGGCAACCAGCTTCCCTTTTTGTTCAACCACCAGCGATTCAACAACGTGCTTGAAGTTGTTGATAACCGATTCGATCTCTTCCGGATAGATATTCTCACCACCCGAGCCTAAGATCGTATTCTTCTTCCTTCCCTGGATAAAAAGGTACCCGTTTTTATCCACAATACCCAGGTCTCCTGTTTTCAACCAGCCATCGGTTGTGATAATCTCTGCTGTGAGCTCGGGCTCTTTGTAGTAGCCGAGCATCACATTGTCCCCTTTGGCCCAGATTTCCCCTTCTCCGGTGATCGGGTCCGGGTCATGAATTTTCACGCTCACCTCTTCCAGAGCAGGTCCTGTCGACTGCAAACGGGTATTGCTGGGATTACATCCGGCAATCAAGGGAGAGGTTTCCGTCAATCCATAGCCAATGGCATAGGGAAACCGGGCTTCGATCAGGAATTTTTCAATGGTAGCGCTAAGCTTAGCGCCACCAATTCCGTAAAATCTCAATTCTCCTCCAAAGGTTTCCATCAGTTTTTTCCCGGCAGCCCGGTTCAGTATTTTCCGAACAGGAGGGATCCTGTACATCATACGGAGAATCCATTTGTCAGTGAATGCAGGCAGAATTTTATTCCGGTAAATCTTTTCAATGATCATGGGAACAGTCAGCATAAAAGTGGGTTTCACATCCTGTAGGGCAGGCAGCAGGATGGATGGGGTAGGAGGCCCGCCAAGGTAATAGACACACGCTCCGTTTATCATAGGCAGGATCAATCCCACTGTATTTTCATAGGAGTGAGATAAAGGCAGGACTGACAGGAAACGATCGGTTTCATAAATGGGAATGATCTTACTCCCTTTAGTCGCGGTAAAACAGATATTCTTGTGCGAAAGCATCACCCCTTTGGATTTTCCTGTGGTTCCGGAAGTATAAATAATTGTTGCTACATCATTCTCTTTCACTTCATAATGCTTCACGGGATCTTCACTGAGAATGTTTGTGAACGTATCACCTGAAAATCCCGTCACCTTGAAATCGTCAATCCGGATCCGGTTTGGCAGGATAAGATCCAGCGATGTTTTGATTTTCGTTTGAAGTCCGGTCGAATAAAAGATGGCTTTGGTTTCTGAATGGATCAGAATGTTTTCAATCTCTTTTTCATGAAAATCAGGTAATATCGGTACCGCAATGGATCCCATAAAGGTAATTGCATAAAAGCTGATTGCCCAGTTTGGTGAACTGGCACCAAGGATGGCTACCTTATCGCCAGGTTTAATACCTAAATCGTTCAGAAGTCTGGTAACTTCCTCTATTTTCTTTTCCAATTCCGTGTAAGTCATCGGGGGTTGACCGGCAAATGCTAAGGCAGGTCTGTGTCCGAAGTTCCGGACGGTTTGTGCAAACAACCCTGGAAGCGTCATGGGATATTATTGGGGATGGGACTGCAAAGATATGCAAAATCCTTGACATCAGCATAAACTGGCTATCTTTGAAAAAAAATCCTGTCATGTCGCTCACGATTCACGCTCCTGCTCCGGTAATTCGCTTTCTCATTGTGTTAGTGATTTTTACTTTTATCCCTTCCCTTTATCTCATTGCTCAATCTTCCGATTCCCTTACACGCTATGTAAATCCTTTTATCGGAACACAAGAGATGGGACATACCTTTCCGGGGGCTGTTGTTCCCTTTGGTTTTGCCCAGGTAAGCCCTGATACGGATACCATTCCTTTTTCTATCGATGGGAAATACAATCCGGATGTTTACCGATATTGTGCAGGATATCAGTATGATGATACAACCATCGTGGGATTCAGTCATACGCATTTCAGTGGGACAGGGCATTCCGATCTCGGTGATATTCTGATTATGCCGACTGTTGGGAAGATTCAGCTAAATCCAGGAACCTCCCGGGATCCGGCATCCGGGTACCGGTCGGTTTATAAAAAAGAGTCGGAATCGGCCTCCCCGGGATATTACCGGGTTCACCTGGCTGATCCGGATGTGGAGGCGGAACTCACCGCAACTCTCCGCTGCGGATTTCACCGCTACACCTTTCCCGAGAGTGACAGTGCGCACATCATACTTGACCTGAACCACGGGATTTACAACTACGATGGAAAAGTACGATGGGCCTATCTCCGGGCCGTAAACGACTCCCTGGTCACTGGATACAGAATCACCAGCGGATGGGGGCGTACCCGCTATATCTATTTCGCGATCAGTCTCTCGAAACCTTTTACAAACTATGGCTTCCTGGATGAAAACCCTCTCAGTTACAAAGGCTTCTGGCGCAAATTCAACCAGCAGGAGCATTTCCCCGAACTGGCAGGGCAACACCTGAAAGCCCACTTCGATTTTTCTACCGGACCCCAGGAAAAAATCCTCGTTAAAGTTGGGCTCTCTGCCGTTTCCATGGAAGGAGCCCTGAAAAATCTGAAAACCGAAATCCCATTCTGGGACTTTGACAAGGTCGTCACAGAGGCGAATGAAGCCTGGGAAGCGGAGTTACAACGCATCCGGATCCAGACTTCCGACGACCAGAAAGTGATCTTCTATACGGCTCTCTATCATGCACTGATCCATCCATCCGTCTACCAGGATGTTTCAGGGGCCTACAGGGGCATCGATACCGAGGTACATACAGCTTATGGATTTACCAATTATACTATTTTCTCGCTTTGGGACACATATCGGGCCCTGCATCCCTTCTTGACTCTGATGTACCCTGGACGGACATCGGATATGATCAATTCCATGCTTGCCCATTTTAATCAGAGTCCAGAGCAGATGTTGCCGGTTTGGTCCCATCATGGCAATGAAAACTGGTGCATGATTGGCTACCACAGTGTTCCTGTAATCGCGGATGCAACGGTGAAAGGCATCCGGGGGTTTGATGTAGCTAAAGCCCTGAAAGCTTCCATCACCACGGCTACCAATCCTGATTACACCGGGGTAGTGGATTACATGAATTTTGGATTTGTTCCGGAGGATCATGTTTCCAATTCGGCTTCTATCACCCTTGAATATGCATACGATGATTTCACCTTAGCCCAACTGGCAGATGCCGTATCAAAACGGGCCATGCAAACCGATATGGTGAAATATTACGCACGGGAGAAGAGTGAACTGTTTCGTCAGCGCTCAGAAAATTTCAATCATCTTTTTGATACCATTCGCGGGTTTGTCAGGGCAAAGAGTGCCGGTGGATCATGGCAGGAGCCCTTTGACCCGCTAAGTACTTCCGGAGAGGGATTTATTGAAGGAAATTCATGGAATTACTCGTTTTATATCCCTCATAATATCCCGCGGATGATCCAGCTGATGGGAGGCGAAAAAAATTTTATCCGGCGCATCGATTCACTCTTTACGATGCATCTCCACGAAGCCTATTATGCTGAGACCGAAGATGTGACCAGAGTTGGTCTGATCGGGAATTATGTCCATGGAAACGAACCCAGTCATCACATCCCTTATCTCTACGACTGGACTTCTCAGCAATGGAAGACCCAGGAGCATGTGAAGCAGATCTGCGAGACGATGTACCGGAACGCTCCTGATGGTCTCTGTGGTAATGATGATTGCGGCCAGATGAGTGCATGGTATCTCTTTTCGGCACTGGGATTTTATCCTGTCTGCCCGGGGACCACTCAATATGCCATTGGGTGCCCGCTGATCGAGGACGCCATGTTATCCCTTGGGAAAGGAAAAACTCTTAACATCAAGGTGAATCGTCAAAGCAATCAGGATTGCTACATCCAGTCTGTGACGCTGAATGGTGAGTTGCTTTCCGAACTGTTTCTTGATCATGCCGATCTGATCAAGGGAGGAGAACTCATATTCATCATGGGACCGGAACCGTATCACCGGGATTAACATCCTTTTTTCGTAATTTCGTAAAAATTTTTCGAATGCAATTTATTGAGGAACTGCGCTGGCGTGGAATGATCCAGGATATCACTCCTGGAACAGAAGAGCAACTGGCAAAAGAGATGACCAGTGCCTATATTGGTTTTGATCCTACTTCCGATTCGCTTCATATCGGGAACCTGGCTGCCATTATGATGCTGGTTCACCTGCAGCGGGCCGGACATAAGCCGTTTGCTCTGGTGGGAGGAGCCACCGGCATGATCGGAGATCCTTCCGGTAAATCTGAAGAGCGGATTCTCCTCGATGAAAACACGCTACGATACAACCAACGGTGCATTCAGCGACAGCTTGAAAAGTTTCTCAGTTTTGAAGAAGGAGAGAATTCGGCTGAGATGGTCAACAATTACGACTGGACCCGTAAATTCGGATTTCTCGAGTTTCTCAGGGAAGTTGGCAAACATATCACCGTTAACTACATGGTAGCAAAGGATTCGGTGAAAAACCGGATGGAGTCAGGCTCAGGGATCTCATTTACCGAGTTTTCCTATCAACTTTTACAGGGATACGATTTTTTCTGGCTCTATGAAAAAAGACAGGTCAAGCTTCAAATGGGTGGTTCTGATCAATGGGGAAATATCCTGACTGGTACCGAGTTGATCCGAAGGAAACTGGGTGGCGATGCCTTTGCCCTGACTTGTCCGCTGATCACCAAAGCCGACGGAGGTAAATTCGGAAAAACCGAAGAGGGGAATGTCTGGCTTGACCCTGGGAAAACCTCCCCTTACAAATTCTACCAGTTTTGGTTGAATAGTTCGGATGAAGATGCCTCTGAGTATATTAAAAAATTTACTCTGCTCACACGCGAGGAGATAGACCTTTTGCAAAAAGAACATCGGGAGTCGCCTCATAACCGTGTGCTTCAGAAAGCGCTTGCCAAAGATATCACAGTACGGGTTCATTCAGAGGCAGATTACCTGACCGCCCTCGAGGCCTCCGAGATCCTCTTTGGCAAAGGAACCACCGAAACCCTGAATAGCTTGCCTGCCTATTTGCTGCTTTCTGTTTTTGAGGGAGTCCCGAAGAGCGAGGTGGCGAAAAGCGAGGTGGCGAAAACCATTCCGTTGGTTGATTTTCTCACCACCTCCACGGGAATCTTTCCTTCCAAAGGTGAAGCCCGGAGGATGCTCAGGGAAAATGGTGTTTCCATCAATAAGCAGAAAGTCTCAGAGGATTATCTCATTGGAATGACCGACCTTCTGCAGAATAGCTATATCCTGGTCCAGAAAGGGAAAAAAAACTATTACTTGATTCAGGTTGTCTAGTTTCGGGGGCAACTACTCCACAAACTGCCGGGCGTAGTATTTAGCCGTAAGCTTCTCTCCGGTTGCTTTTTCAATCATATCGTTCCAGTAGTATTTGGATCCTACTGAAAATACATTGTCCTTCAGGTAGTTTCCAACATCCTTGTTGTTGGCAAAACTCTGGAATTTATAATCGTCGGATTTGATGATGTTGGTCACGATATAGTAATATAGTTGTGAAGCCAATAATTCACCAAGGAGGTAGTTGTGATAGTAGCAGGGGAAGAGAGCGATGTGGATTTTGGTGGCCCAGTCGGGTTCATTGCGTTGAGGCGGACGTTTGATCAACTGATACTCTTCCACCAGGTCCCACCATACCTTATTCAAATCCTGCTCGGGATCTTCATACATCGCTTTTTCAAAGCGGTACATCACCTGCGACCAGCGGCTGAAAACAAGTTGTTCGAGCCGAAGTGTTTTAAAGCAGTTGTCGGCAATCTTCATCTTCTCCTCTTCGTTGATCCCTGCCATATCCTGAAGCCATTGCGGGCTGGATGAAAACCGCCCGAAGATCATGGCAATCGCTTCGGTGGTGAATGTATGAGTCGGTTCACGAAGAGTGAAAGGGAGTGAAGGGTCAATGTTGTAATCGTATACGGCATGACCATATTCATGCAGCATCGTATTCATCCAATAGGAGTTGGGTTTGATATTGCAAAGAACGCGGACATCTTCCTTCCGGTCAATACTGATACAGAAAGCATGCTGATTCTTGCCCTCTTTTTCATAAAGGTCGCTGTTTTTCAGCATACCATCGATCGGGAGCCCGATGCCTGAATAATAGGCAGCAGTGAGTGATTCCAGGTTTTTATCTGTGTAGTAGGAAGAGAGGTCGACGTCATAGATCCGCGGAGCCTCCTGGAAAAACCGATTCTGGTAATTCCAAGGCATCAGATCCTCTTTACTCTTCAGGTTGTAATAGCTGACAAAATAGTTGTCAATATCCCCTTTGACCTCTGCAAATACACCCTTTGTCAGGGTATCCAGTTCATCGAAGAGAGCTGTAATCACCTTAGGATCCTGTTCGCTGAGGATAAGTTGCATCTGATGGTAATTTTTGAAACCCATATCCTTAGCCACCTCATTCCGCATGGTAACCAGCCTGATCACATCCTCAGAAACAACCCGGCCGATCTTCTTCTGCGCCATCCAAACCTCCTTCTGCCTGTTGATCTCTTTCGAGCCCCGCAGAACCTCCTCTACATCATTATCTGTTAGCTCTTTCCCATTGACCTGCGTTCTGAAAATCGAGAATTCCCGCTCGATCTTTGTCTCCATCTTCACAATCTCATTCAACTTGGATGTATCAGCTTTAGCCATTAAATACTGATGGTACAGGAGGTCTAACTGACGGGCCAGTAACGTATCATTGACCAATCCTGAGATCTTAATCCTTTCCAGAGTTTGGAGGGCCTGAGTATCAGAATAGATCTCGACCATCTTCAGCTGAAGCGCCTGTGCCTTGTCAAAATCCTCTTCCGAACCTGTAATGGCAGCCTGCCAGTACGCCAGGTTCGTCTCCCTGGACAACGGGATGACGATGGAATCATGCTTTTTTATAAAATCAATCAGTTCTTCTTTCATCTGTTTCTGTTTTGTCTGGCATCCGGCAAAAAGTCCAACTGCCAGAACTGCTAGTAAAAAATGGTTAAACCGCTTCATTGATAGAATGTTTGCTATTGGCTATTAGCTGTTCGTTGTGCACTAAGTGCGTATCTTGTTCCGTATTTCCTTAACCTTTCCATCCTACTACCCTTCTCTCTTACTCTCATACTCTCATACTCTCATACCTAATTCTTCCTCTCCCACTTTGGCCCTTCCTTTGTATCTTTCACCACAATCCCCAGTTTTGCCAAGTCATCCCTGATCTGGTCGGATCCGGCCCAGTCCTTTCTCTCCCTGGCATCCTGCCGCAACCCGATGATCAATTCCATTAGGTTATCTATTACTTCGGGCTGATCTCCTGCAGATTCGTCTTCAAGGGCCAGGATCTCGGTTATAAATGTCCGGAACAGTTGGTTAAGCCGGTGCACCTCCTCTCCTGATAACGATTCTTTTCCCTCCTTCACCGCATGGATGATCCTGATGGCCTCAAAAAGGTTGGCAATCACAACGGGGCTGTTAAAATCATCGTTCATGGCGGCGTAGCAGCCGGCTTCGAGATCCGGGATCCGGGATCCGGGATCCGGGTTCAGCGATGCCGGATCATCCTTTGAACCTTGATTTGATTCGTCACCGCGTTCCTCGCAATGACATTCTTTGAACCTTGAACCTTCCTGCCTACTGCCAACGGCCAACTGAAGACTGTTCAGCGTCTTCCAGCCTTGCATCAGTCTCTTCAGCCCTTTTTCGGCTGCCTGAAGTGCTTCGTTGGAAAAATCGAGTGTGCTCCGGTAATGGGCTTGTAGGATGAAAAAACGGATCGTCATCGGACTGTAAGCCTG
>JAFGNY010000056.1 GCA_016926765.1 Bacteroidales bacterium
CCATGCAACGGATCTTTGACGCCTTCCGGCAGATCCCCCGGCCTATCCTGCTCCCTGTTCACCCCCGCACAAGAAAGACGCTTTATTCCTACTCCCTCCCCGCCAATCTCATCCTCATCGATCCCGTCGGATATCTCCCAATGCTGGCACTTGTTGCGCATGCCGAAAAGGTACTGACCGATTCGGGCGGACTTCAGAAAGAGGCCTATTTTCTCGAAAAACCATGTATCACTTTGCGAACAGAGACCGAATGGGTTGAAACCCTGCAGGATGGATGGAATGTGATTGCAGCCAGCGATCCCAAAAAGATCCTTCAAGCCGTCCTGAAACCACCTCCCGATCAACCGGTTTCCACTGGTTTTGGGCATGGAAATGCCGCTGAAATCATTATCTCACAATTCACCGGAAATTGTTAATAAAATCCCCGTATTTCCTGGTATTTTAACGCCTTCCGTATACCTATTTTCCGTATCTTTGTGTATCTGTAAATTTATTATTAACTATCTGATTATGACCGATTTAGAAAAAAATGTAGCGAGTAATAACTATAATGCAAGCAACATACAGGTTCTGGAGGGGCTCGAGGCGGTACGGAAACGCCCGGCCATGTACATCGGAGATATCAATATCAAAGGGTTGCACCACCTGGTATATGAGGTTGTTGACAACTCTATCGATGAGGCTCTCGCAGGGTATTGCTCCCAGATTGATGTCACCATTCACACCGACAATTCGGTAACTGTACTGGATAATGGGCGGGGAATACCAACTGATTTCCATGAAAAAGAGAACAAATCGGCCCTCGAAGTCGTCATGACTGTCCTTCATGCCGGAGGTAAATTTGATAAAGATTCCTACAAGGTCTCAGGCGGTCTGCATGGCGTTGGCGTTTCAGTGGTGAATGCACTATCAGCATCACTCAAAGTGACAGTATACCGGGGTGGAAAGGTATACTACCAGCCTTATGCCTTTGGAAAACCCCTGGATGAACTGAAAATCATTGGAGAGACAACCAAAACCGGTACAGAAGTTACTTTCAAACCCGATACTTCGATTTTCATTGTTGAGGAGTATGATTTTTCGATCCTGTCCAGCCGTTTGCGCGAACTGGCTTACCTCAACAAAGGCATCAGGCTGACCATCACGGATGAACGGGAGACCAATGACGACGGTTCATTTGTTACCGAGACCTTTTTTTCATCCAACGGATTATCCGATTTCATCAACTACCTGGATGCCACCAGAGAGAGACTGATCCCTGAACCCATTTCGATTGAAGGGGAGCGAAACGGCATCCCGGTGGAGATCTCCATGCAATACAATACCTCCTTTTCAGAGAATATCCACTCTTACGTTAACAACATCAATACACATGAAGGCGGAACACATCTGGCCGGGTTTCGTCGTGCCCTGACCCGTACCCTGAAGAATTATGCCGAAAAATCGGGTATGCTGACAAAACTGAAATTTGACATCAATGGAGATGACTTCCGGGAAGGATTAACCGCCATCATTTCCGTGAAGGTCCAGGAGCCTCAGTTTGAGGGGCAAACTAAAACAAAACTGGGGAACAATGAGGTCATGGGGGTAGTCGATCAACTCGTTAGCGAGCTACTGACTTACTTTCTCGAAGAGAATCCGAAAGAAGCTAAAACCATTGTTAATAAAGTAATTCTGGCTGCAACAGCTCGTCATGCTGCACGAAAGGCAAGGGAACTGGTTCAGCGGAAGAATGTGTTATCCGGATCCGGACTTCCGGGAAAACTGGCTGATTGTTCTGATACTGATCCGGCAAAATGTGAAATTTACCTGGTCGAGGGTGATTCGGCAGGCGGAACAGCCAAACAGGGTCGCGACCGAAAATTCCAGGCCATCCTGCCGTTGCGCGGAAAGATTCTGAATGTGGAAAAAGCGATGCAATACAAGATCTTTGAGAGTGAAGAGATCAAGAATATCTTTACAGCGCTGGGGGTCACCATTGGCACAGAGGAGGACAGCAAAGCACTGAACACCGAAAAGTTACGCTACCACAAGATCATCATCATGACCGACGCCGATGTGGACGGAAGTCATATTACTACTCTCATCCTAACCTTCTTCTTTCGGTATATGCGCGAATTGATTGAAGGAGGAAATGTTTATATCGCTACACCACCACTGTATCTGATTTCGAAAGGCAACTTCAAACAGTATTGCTGGACAGAAGACGACCGGATTCATCTGGTGAAAGAACTGAGTGCCAATGGAAAAGAGTCCAGTATCCATATTCAGCGGTACAAAGGTTTGGGTGAAATGAACGCCGAACAATTGTGGGATACAACCATGAATCCTGAATTCCGTACACTGCGTCTGGTGACCATCGATAACGGTACTGAAGCCGACCGGATATTTTCCATGCTGATGGGGGATGATGTCCCGCCCAGACGGGAGTTCATCGAGAAAAATGCCAGGTATGCCAATATTGATGTCTGATTCCCCGTTATAAGTTGGTTATTTCCTGGTAAGAACCTATTTTTGTGACTGCAACATATCTTCCCTATGACAACAAAAAAATATGTTTACGCATTTGCCGGAATAGTTATTCTGGCCATCATACTTTATGTTATTTTTGGCAGGTCAAAACAACAGGATGATATTCTTGCCCTGGTGAAATCGGGGAGTTTCCCCATTGAAATCACCACCACCGGAGAGCTGATAGCCAAAAGCTCCGAAAAGATATACGGCCCTCAGGCGCTTCGGCAAATCCGTATTTACCAGGTAAAAATTGATGACATTATTGCCGACGGATCGGTGGTTGATTCGGGCCAATACATTGCTTCCCTCGATCGGAGTGAGATCACCAACCGGATTAAAGACGAAGAGGCCAATGTCGAAAAATATGAATCCCAACTTATCACTTCAAAACTGGACACATCCCTTGAATTGAGAAACGCAAGGGATGAACTGATCAACCTTCAATATTCCCTGGAAGAGAAAAAGATCGCACTTGAACAATCCAAATACGAACCTCCTGCTACCATCAGGCAGGTTCAGATTGAACTGGAAAAAACAGAAAGGGCTTTGTCTCAGGCCGAAAAAAACTACCAGCTGAAGTTGGAAAAAGCGGTTGCCAAGATGAACGAAGTCAATGCAGAATACAACAAAGCCCAGCGAAAACTGACTGAAATGACAGATGTTCTCGAGCAATTCACTGTCAGAGCCCCAAAATCAGGCATGGTGATCTACCGGAGAAACTGGGACGGCAGTAAAATGGGGGTTGGATCCACAATCAGTGCCTGGGATCCTGTAGTGGCTGAATTACCTGATCTGTCAAAAATGATCTCCAAAACTTATGTTAATGAAATAGATATAAGCAAGGTCAAAACTGGTCAACCTGTTAGCATTGGCATTGATGCTTTTCCTGACAAACAATTTACAGGAACCGTAACAGAAGTTGCCAATATCGGAGAGCAACTGCAAGGAACAAATGCAAAAGTATTTGAAGTCAAGATCCTGATCAACGAATACGACTCCATCTTAAGGCCTGCTATGACCACAAAGAATACTATTCTGACTGCCACCATCGACAGTGTTCTGTTCATCCCCCTGGAGGCCGTTTTCAATAATGACAGTATCTCGTTTGTATATAAGAAAACAGGGGGACTGATCAAACAGCAGGTCATTCTTGGTCAGAGCAACTACAATGAAATCATCGTTAAAGAGGGTCTATCGCAGGGAGATGAGATCCTGTTGATTCCTCCTGAAAAAGAGGAAAACCTGAAGCTCAACGCGCTTTCCGAGGAGGTCCTGGAGAAATACAGAGCCAAGCCCGACAGCCTGAAAACAATCCTCACCACCCCAGCGGGATTGAATCCTGATTCTGTCCCAGTAAAGAGGAGAGAAGGGATGCAAGGGAAGGGGAAACCTGGCGGTCAACCATCAGGCAACAGAATGCGCAGGCAATCCAACTAGTTATCTCTCCAAACAACCAATCCGCGTGCTACAACGGTATCTATATATATTGAACATTGCCCTGGAAGCGGTTTTTCTTAATAAATTCAGGTCCATTCTTACAGCCCTTGGCATCATTTTCGGCGTGGCTGCTGTTATCGCCATGATGGCCATCGGATCCGGAGCACAGCAAGAGATCCTGGATCAAATGAAACTGGTTGGGGTCAACAACATTATCATTACTGCGAAAGCAGACAAGCAATCCGGACAAAATTCGGCCAGCTCCGACTCTGATGAAGCGGATACCGGGCTTCAAAAAGAGCAATCTACCTTCTCTCCCGGACTAACACTCAAAGATGCAGAAGCCATCGCTCAGATCATTCCCACCGTTGAACGAATCAGTCCGGAAGTGATTTTCGAAACCAACGTCATGAAAGATGGTCGGACAATATTTACCAAGCTGACGGGTATAACTCCAGCCTTTTTTGATGTATTTGGTCTGGAATTGCAGGAAGGAGAGATGTTCAACGAAGAACAACTGATTGACGGAAAACCGGTGTGTATCATCGGGCCCTTCATCCAATCCCGTTTCTTTCCAAAAGAAAATCCGATTGGCAAAGAGATCAAGTGCGGACACATCTGGTTGCGGGTTATTGGTGTGTTGAAAAAACAGGAGATCAATCAATCTACCATTGATGATCTGGGAATCTCCGATTATAACAACACTATTTATGCCCCCATTCAGACTATTCTTAGGCGGTATAAAGACAAAGCGCTGGTCACTTCATCCTCTCTCCAGGGAGGCACCATGTTTTTTGGCGGAGATTTTATCATCTCCCGGTCGGGCAATCAGGGCACCCTGGAAAAAAACCAGCTCGACAAGATCGTTGTTCAGGTGAAAGAGAGTTCGATGATCGGACCCACAACGGAGATCCTCACCCGGATGATGAAACGCCGGCATATGGATGTTGCCGATGTTGAAATCAAAGTGCCCGAACTCCTCTTACGTCAGGAACAACGTACAAAGGATATCTTTAATATTGTGCTGGGAGCCATCGCCAGTATCTCTTTGCTTGTCGGTGGTATCGGGATCATGAACATCATGCTGGCTTCGGTAATGGAGCGGATCAAGGAGATCGGCATCCGCCAGGCCATTGGTGCAACCAAACGGGATGTGATCCTTCAGTTCCTTTCAGAAGCTACGATTTTAAGCATTTCCGGTGGAATTATCGGCATCATCCTTGGTTTGGTGTTTACCAAAATCATTACTGAAACTACCGGTATTTTAACCATCATCTCCCCTCTCTCAATCCTTATTTCTTTTGGTGTTTCCGTAACCGTCGGCATCGTTTTTGGATATATGCCCGCTAAACGAGCTGCCATGCAGGATCCCGTTGAATCACTCAGACATGAATAACAGGAAAATCCCGTCAGTCATGAACCATTCCATTCAACTTGTAATGTTACTTTATCTACTCGGTTGTAGTTGTCTGAATACATTCTCACAATCCCCCGAAAAGCATATTTTTACCCTGAGAGATGCTATTGATCTAGCGAATACGCAATCTCCCGATGCCTTGGTATCTAAACAGAATTTCAGGGTCAGTTTTTGGGAATACAAATCATTCAAGGCCTCCTATCTTCCTTCTCTTGGTTTATCCGGCAC
>JAFGNY010000057.1 GCA_016926765.1 Bacteroidales bacterium
CCAGCAACTCTTCGATGTTGATTTTCCGGATCTGCTTAAAACTCAGCTCTCCGTTAATCCACCTGATCATCGGAGGAACCGTGAGTACCTTGGTGTTGTATTTCAGACAAAGATCCACAAGTTGTTCCCGTTTCACCGGGTCAAACCGCTGGATAGAGAGGATGACATGCGCAATGGTGTTGGTTTGCAGGAGGTTTTCGAGCTTGTCGGGCCCGATGATGCCGATCCCCTCCAGCTTTTTTCCGGATTTCGCCGGGTCATCGTCAATGAACGCAAGTACTTTGTATTTGGTCCCGGCATCTCTGTCGAGGACACGCTTCGCAGTTATCCCGCCTTCCCCTGCGCCATAAATGATCACGTTGACCTTTGAACGCAAGGGATTCTGAAACTCCAGAAAGGCTATTTTAACCACCATCCTGAAGGTGATCATGCCAAAGGTACTGGCGAGAAGGTCGATGATGATGATGGAGAAAGGAATAAAAAAGGTATGATTGTAAAGATAGGTACCGATGTTGGTCAACCCAAACCAGATACTCCCTGCCAGCAGGGTAAAGAGAACCCGAAGGGCATCGGCCGTGCTGGTATGCCGTACGATACCGGCATACGATTTTGCGATCAGAAATGAGATGGCCCGGATAGCCAGCATATAGAACAGGATCTGCGGAAGAGGCTCCAGTTCCACCCGGGGAATATCAAAATTGAACCGGAGCAGGTAAGCGATGATTACTGCGGTAAAAACGATCAGCATATCGATCAGAAAAATCAGCCAACGGGGAGTGTTTTGTCGCAGGTTTATCATGCTGACAAAGTTATTATTTTTTTCTATTTTTGCACCGGTTCCGAATGACACTCATCCGAACGACCCTCATCACGATGAACCTCTAATTATTTTCCGATGAAACAAACCGCTTTTACAACATTCCATGAAGAACTTGGAGCCAAAATGGTTCCTTTTGCCGGATATACAATGCCGGTCCAATATGAAGGAATTAATGTCGAACACGAAACCGTTCGCAACGGTGTTGGGGTGTTCGATGTATCCCATATGGGTGAGTTCTGGGTTAAAGGCCCAAAAGCCCTTGACTTCGTTCAATGGGTTACATCGAACGATGCCTCCAAACTGGTAGATGGGAAGGTTCAATACTCCTGCTTCCCGAATGACCAGGGAGGAATCGTAGACGACCTGCTGGTATACCGGATTGACGGAGAGACTTTTCTGCTGGTAGTGAATGCTGCCAACATCGATAAAGACTGGGCGTGGTGCAATCAGCAGAATAAAATGGGGGCGAACCTGTACAATGCTTCCGATGAGATCGCCCAACTGGCAGTGCAGGGGCCGAAAGCATTGGAAGCCATGCAGCAGCTTACTGACACACCCATCACCGATATGGAGTATTATACCTTCAAGAAGCTGACTTTTGCAGGGGTGAAGGATATCATCCTCTCCACAACAGGATATACCGGTTCGGGTGGTTGTGAGATTTATATGGCAAATGAAGATGGCCCGAAGATCTGGCATGCCGTGATGGAAGCCGGTGCTAACTACGGGATCAAACCCATCGGACTGGCAGCCCGGGATACCCTCCGGCTTGAAATGGGATTCTGTTTATACGGAAACGATATCAACGATACTACCTCACCCATTGAAGCCGGATTGGGATGGATCACAAAATTCACCGACGGGAAAAATTTTATCCATAAGGATGCGTTATTAAAACAGAAAAAGGAAGGAGTCTCCCGGAAATTAATCGGTTTTGAGATGATTGACAAAGGGATTCCCCGGCATGACTACGAAATTCTGGATGCATTTGGGAAGACCATAGGAGTGGTTACCAGCGGAACGATGGGCCCGGCTGTAAAAAAAGCGATCGGAATGGGATACGTACCGGTTGCTTATGCTCATGAAGGTGATGAACTATTTATTAAAATCAGGGATAAAGCCCTGAAAGCCAAAGTGGTGAAATTTCCGTTTTATAAATCATAATAACCTGAATCATGACAACGATCGTTAGCAGATTGAAATCTTTTGGATGGCAACAGTTTGTTATTGTCACACTTGTTGCTCTTGTTGCGGTAAGTTTCGATTCCTGCAAATCCTCAGGAAAACTCACACGCAAGGAAAAGAAAGCTCAGATAGAGATGTACAAACAGAAGATGAGAGAAATCATCAATGGAACCACAAAGATGACCCTTGAAGAACAGGAAAGGGCTATTTCTGACGCTATCAACAAACATTTTGGTGATAATGAGCTGAATGAACTCATCTTACAGGCTCAGCAAATCAACAAAGCAGCTTATGCCGAGCAGGATAGGATCCGGGAAGAAAAGGTTGCCGTTGCGCGAAACAAACTTTACGACCTGCTGGTCAACAAACAAAATCTCTCTGCTGATGAGCTCGAAGAAGAGATGAATAAAATCAAAGCCCAAAACCTGGGCAACAGTGAAATCGATGAACTTCTGGCCCGGCTGGAGACAAAAATCAATGATATGCGGAAATCTGCCTCGTTGGAGATGACATTGAAAACAAAGCTTGAGAGTTCGTTTCAGTCCATCGCAGATGCCTCACGGAGCGGAAATACCAGTATGGCAAACAGCCTGATTGAGTCGGCCCTCAACTATTTTACCGCCCCCGATGTGCCGGTGCTGATCATTATCAGCCGGGAGGGAAGTATTGTGGATTACGACAAGCCTACTACCATCAATAGCTACCTGAACTTCATTAAAGATCAGAAAGAGAGCCGGAATAACGTGGATTCGTATCGACTGGATACAGCAGGAAAAATTACCGAACTGGATTTAATTAAAAAGTAAATCGATGAAAAAAACACTCGTTTTATTTGGCCTTTTATTGCTTTCAGCCGGCCTTTTTGCTCAGGCGGATGATGACCTCTCTCCGCAACGAAAACAGGCTATTGACAGCTTAGCCCTGGAAAAAGTAAGGGACCTCAGCAAGTATATCAGCATCATCGGAAATAAAGATACACCCTGGTCGGAAGCCCAGCGGGTGATCGAACGGGCAGTGGAGCTTTTTATGCCGGGAAGCGAAATGGGCGTTTCATCCCTCTCACGTCCGGAAGTTCATTACTACAAGATCCGTGAGTATTTCGACAGACTGATGCAACTGAACTATGACCGTGTAGTGATCGAATGGTACAAAATACAGTATGTCAGTGATCTGGAGCGCCAGCCTGATGGAACTTATGTGGGGGTTATTACGGTGTTTCAGCGTTTTCAGGGCTACGACAAAGAGAAAGGACTCATTTACGAAGACACTACAAAAAAGGATATTACAGTCTATGTAAAACGGAAAGAGACACAAATCGGTGGCCGTTTGATCGGCTTCTGGGATGTGTTGCTGGGAGATATCCGGGTCAAAGAAACCTCGAAGTAACTGACAACTCTGATGAAAATGCAGGATGCAGACGACCCACTTCACGCTGCATGCTGCATTTTTCATATCCTAACCTGCTAATTCCTGGCTATGAAAAAATTACCGGTCATCCTGATCCTACTCATCAGTTCATTCATTTCTTACACCCAGGTTCGTACCTACCTGGGAGACGAATCGATGTTGTACGCTCAAACCAAACAGATCAATCAGTTTTACCGGAGATTCAACGGTGAGGAAGATGTTACCGGAAAACGACTCTATGAAACCAACGTGGATTACCATTCCACCAAGCTGCGTACGAAATACCTCAATATCCTGTTTGACCTTTCAAGTCCCTTAATCACCAAGGATGCCAAAGAAATTTTTATCCTGGATGTGAATAACAAAAAAACTCCCCTCTTTCTCGATTTTCATTCCAATGACTGGTTTGCAGAAGTGAGTTCCGAATTTACTTACAACCGCCAACCCCTTCATGTGCTGCTCTATTTCAAACTGGAAAAAGAGCGGCAGGGATATAAATGGGTCCTTTCCAATGTGTATTGCAGCGCATTCGAACACTATTTCAATCACGTGGGGGATAGCATCAGCGGAGAAAATTTCCTTCACCCGATGAGCCATGAGCTGGACTTTATGAATTTACGTAAAATGTTTGCGACTCCTGCCAACATAGGATATTACATCGAAAAAGAATACCATCCCGATCCGCTTACGCTGTTCCTGAAAGAGTACAAAGATGGAAATCTGAAGTTTGTCTCTACGAACCATGTAAAATTTCACTTCTTTCAGATCCCAAACTGGTACTTCGAGGTCGCCTATTTCAATCGCTCCCAAAACAACTCAGGATGGCTGATCTCAAACCTGGTCAGAATCAATGATCAGGAGAAAAAAGAAATCATCAGGAATTATACCCATGAAAATTAACAGTTACCTTCTTTTCTTAGGATTAACGGTCGCCACTCTGTGTATGGCTCAGAATCCGGTATTCGGGCAAAAAAAGAGTACGGGAAAAACCACAGCAAAGACCGATGAACCCAAGGCATCTTCCATTCCTTCAGAGGAGATGGAAGTTTACAGGCAGCAGGCAAACCAGATTGTAAAATTTCTGGAGAGTACCCTGAATTTCCTTGCCGACAAGCAAAATACCGTGAAGGAGAAAGAGACGATCATTAATGACAGTTACCTGAAATTCTTTTGGAACAAAGAGGTACAGGTTGAAGACGACCTCGATACCAAACGGCTTGTTCCCCTGTATAAAGATGTTCAGGCTTACCTTACGGATGTCGATTTTTTCTTCAAAGGGGCGAAGTTTGAATACCAGGTTCAGGATGTGAACGTAATGAGCAACCATGCCGGCCAAACCTATTTCAAGGTTACAGCCAACCGCTCCCTGAAGGGTCTGACCCTTGATGGAGATTCGGTGAATACCAATCTGGTCCGCTATATTGAGATCAACTACGACGAGAACAAGAAACAGATCAAGATCGTGAGTATTTATTCGACGAAACTCAATGAAAAGGAGGATCTTAGAAACTGGTGGAATGCTTTGTCACAACAGTGGCATGAGATCTTTGGCAGGAATCTGAAGGTGGACGAGGGGTTGATGCTGAGCCAGGTTGAAAACTACAACGATACCGTCGCGATCGTCGAAGGCAATCCGGTCCCTATCAGGGATTCAAGGATCTACGGGCTGTTTCTGCAGATTGCAGACAGTAAAACCCTCGACTTGTCGGGCAATCAAACCGTGACGGACCTGGAACCGCTGACGAAACTTTCCAATCTCATTACGCTCAACCTTTCAGGGACTCCGGTATCCGACCTGATGCCGCTCAGAAACCTCAATTCGTTGGAGAACCTGAATCTTTCTGGCACACGGGTGAATACCCTTGAACCTCTCAGGTATTGCAACCATATCCGGGAGTTGAGACTGAACAACACCTCCCTTACCGATCTTTCCATCCTGGTCAGCTTTCCGATGCTGGAGGTTCTGGATATTAGCTCGACAGGGATTTCAGATCTGAAACCGCTTACGGAACTCTATCAGATGAGGATGCTCCAGATGAACCAGACAATGGTGAAGGACTTATCCCCACTGGCCGGATTGACAAAACTTGAGACCCTCGATTTCTCTGACACACCGGTTACCTCCATCGACGCACTCAGAAGCCTGGATGCACTTGAGTCGGTTACCTTTAACAACACCCGGGTAAATTCCCTCGAGCCTCTTGCCGCGCTTCCATCCCTGAGAAAAATCTATTGTGACCAAACACAGGTGAAAAAAGATAAGGCCGTTCAGTTCATGATCGACCATCCGGGAGTGGTTGTCAGTTTTGCCTCTTCCGAACTGGAAGCATGGTGGCGACAAATGCCGGAGGAGTGGCAAAAGGTGTTCTTTCTTTACAGGACTCTCACTAATCCGCCGACCCGTGAACAATTACATGGCTTGATGACCATCGACAGCCTGAATATTAACGGCAGAACCCTGATCACCAATTTGAATCCCCTTACCGAGTTGCCCCGACTTAGATGGCTGGATTGCTCCATGACACCGGTAACTTCACTGGATCCATTGGATGATCTTCTCAACCTTGGCTACCTGAATGCAAAATCTACTGGTATTACTTCGGTTGTACCGATTTCGGCCTTGGCAAACCTGAAGTTTCTTGACCTGGAAAATACAAAAGTCACGGATATCTCCCCCCTTACAAGGTTAACCGGAATGGAACTGATCCTGGCTGATAATTCAGGGATCACCCAGAGTGAAGCGAATGATTTTATGACAAGGAATCCGGGTTGCCTGGTGATCAGCCAGACCTATGAAAATACATCCTGGTGGAAATCCTTGCCGGCTATATGGCAGGATGTGTTCCGGCAGGCTGTAGGATTTAAACAGGAACCTGATAAATTTCAGTTGCAACAGATCGCAAACCTGAAAAATCTGGTGATCAAAGACGATCAGTCGATCTCCTCTCTTCAACCGGTAGTATTTCTCTCTCGTTTGGAAGAACTGCGTTTTTCGGATACAAAAATTACTACGCTGGAACCTCTGAGCAGGATGACCTGGCTAAAGAAGTTGGGGTTTTCGAAAAATGCCATCAGCGATCTTACCCCGTTAGCCGGTCTGACCGGCCTGGTGGAAATTGATGCGGAAAATACGCAAGTTGAGGATTTGAAACCGATAGAAAACCTTGCGAACCTGGAAGTCCTGAAACTCTCCGGCACACCGATAAAAAACATCAAATATCTGGCAAATCTGAGGAAACTGGAGGTATTTGAAATTTACAATACCAAAATCAGCAACATCGATGTGCTGAATGGGATGAAAAACCTGAAATCAGTAAAAATATTCAATACGAGAATTTCATCCAAACGGATTGAGAAGTTCAAAACCGAACATCCGGGATGTAAAGTGTATGACTACTAAAAATTGGACGCATGAAAAAAATGATCTATTTAATTGTTGCGATGATGATGGTAATGATGGTAGCCTGTAATGGTACAAAGAAAGAGAAAACAGACGAGTTCAAATGGCAGACTGAACAATTTGCCGACTTGCGCGTTCTCCGGTATCAGATCCCCGGGTGGGATGAACTTACCCTGAAACAAAAGGAACTGGTCTATTACCTCTCGCAGGCCGCTCTCTGTGGACGCGATATAACCTATAATCAGAACTATAAAAACAACTTGCTGGTGAGAAATACCCTGGAAGCCATTTATAAAAATTATAAGGGGGACCGTTCTACCCAGGATTTTTCAAATTTTCTGACCTATCTGAAACGCGTTTGGTTTTCCAACGGCATTCACCACCATTACAGCATGGATAAATTCTTCCCCGATATTCAAACCGACTACTTTACAACGCTTCTCATGGATGTCCCTCCCGAACAACTTCCTTTGAAGGATGGACAAACTCAGGAGGAGTTTACCGAAGAGATCACTACGATCATCTTTGATCCGGAAGTTGCTCCCAAACGGGTCAGCCTGGATGCCTCCACAGACATGGTTGAAGCCTCGGCATGTAATTTCTACGAAGGTGTCACCCAGCAGGAGGCAGAAGATTTCTATGCAAAGAAACGGTCAGATGACCTGAAAGCGGGAAATAATACCAGAATATCCTATGGATTGAATTCCAGGCTGGTAAAAAAAGAGGGGGAGATCACAGAACAGGTATGGAAACTGAATGGGATGTACCATCCGGCGATTGAAAAGATCCTCTACTGGCTGGAAAAAGCTGCTACTGTTACAGAAACTCCGGAACAGAAAGCAGCTCTGGATAAACTGATCGAGTTCTACGAAACGGGCGACCTGGTTGCATTTGATGACTACAGCATCCTTTGGCTCAATGACCAGAATTCGGATATAGATTTTATCAACGGCTTTATTGAAACCTATGGAGACCCCCTGTCGATGAAAGCTACCTGGGAGTCCGTTGTGAATTTCAAAGATAAAAAAGCAACAGAACGTACCATCATCCTGGCCGGCAATGCACAGTACTTCGAGGATAACAGTCCGGTTGATCCGGAGTTTAAGAAGAAAGAGGTGAAAGGTGTGAGCGCGAAAGTGATCAACGTGGCGCAACTCGGTGGCGACTGTGATCCTACCACTCCGATCGGCATCAATCTTCCGAATGCTGAATGGATCAGGAAAGATCATGGTTCCAAATCGGTTACGATGGAGAACATCACCTATGCATATGACCAGTCCTCACTGGGGAACGGCTTCCTGGAGGAGTTTGCCTGGTCCCCTGAGGAGATTCAACGCCAGCGCGAATATGGCTTCCTCGCCGGCAATCTGACCACCGACATGCACGAATGCCTCGGTCATGCTGCCGGACAACTGCTTCCGGGAACCAGCCCCGACGCGATGAAAAACTACCATTCAACCCTGGAAGAGGCAAGAGCCGATCTGTTCGCACTCTATTACATCATGGATCCCAAACTGATGGTACTGGGATTGGTACCTTCCATGGAGGTTGGAAAAGCTGAATATGATAACTACATCCGGAATGGATACCTGACCCAACTGGTGAGGATCCAGCCGGGAAAGGATGTGGAAGAGTCTCATATGCGCGATCGCAAGCTGATTGCAACCTGGTGTTATGAGAAAGGGAAAGAGAAGAACATCATCGAACTGCTTGAAAGAGACGGAAAAACCTATATCCGGATCAATGATTATGAGGGATTGCGCAACCTGTTCGGCGAATTGCTTAACAAGATCCAGCGGATCAAATCAACCGGAGACTACGAGACCGGGAAGGAGTTGGTGGAAACGTATGCCGTTAAGGTGGACCAGGAGCTGCATAACCAGATGCTAAAACGGTATAAGAAACTGAATATCGCTCCGTACGGTGGGTTTATCAACCCCGTTCTGACCCCTGTTTTTCAGGATGACACCCTCTCGGATATCCTCGTTACCTACCCCGATGATTTTACCGGACAGATGATGACCTATTCAAATGAATTCTCTTACCTGCCGGCACGTTGCAAGAATGATTAAACAAGTGATAGTTGACTGGGGCGGGACCATCATGATCGATTACGCGCTGGAAGGCCCGATGTATTTATGGGAAAAAGTGGATTGGGTCCCCGGGGCGCAATTTGCTTTACGTGAATTAGCTGCTCAATATCCTCTTTGCATAGCTACCAATGCCCCGCATTCAGGAACGGAAGAGATGATCAAAGCGCTTGATCGTGTTGGCGCCAGGCGTTTTTTTTCAACTTTCTTCTCTTCCAAAGAACTTGGCTACGGAAAACCTGATCCCCGGTTTTTTCTTGCGATTGCCGGGAAACTAGGGATGGCTCCGGAAGAATGCCTGATGGTGGGAAACCATTATACAAACGATATCATCGGAGCCAAGGAGGCCGGCATGCTGACAATTTACTATAATGAGAAGCAACTGAACGGTCCATTCGACAAAGCTGACCGGGTGATTGATGATATGGGAGATCTGGCGGGAGCTATCAGATCGATTGCTGGCAAGGAGCGGAGGTAGAGGCGCGGCACACCTCGCCTTGCACCCGGTTGAAGGCACAGCATAGTAGTAGTGATGATAAATTCACTCAATATAACTTTAATCCGGCATCCGGTATCCGGGAACCCGAGTCCGGTATCTGCCATCCTGTTTTCATGGGTCTGTACCCTGACCTTCTTGCTATTTTTTTCATTATCAGGGTACTCCCAGCTGAATTATCCCCAGAAGCTATTCCGGTCACCGGTTGATTTCAGGATCTACCTGTCAGGAACCTATGGAGAGATCAGACCCAACCATTTTCATTCGGGGATTGATATCCGTACCGGGGGAGAGACCGGTAAACCGGTGTATGCTGCTGCAGATGGCTATGTTTCCCGGATTTTCGTATCTCCCTGGGGTTTCGGAAAGGCAATTTACCTTGATCATCCCGGAGGTTACACGACCGTGTACGGACACCTCGACCGCTTTCGCGGAGAGATCGCCGCTTATGCGCTTCGTCAGCAATATACCAATGAATCTTTTTCGATGGATGTGACCGTTCACGCCGGCAAGATCCAGGTTCGAAAAGGCGATGTAATCGGCTATTCTGGCAATTCAGGCTCTTCAGGAGGTCCTCACCTGCATTTTGAGATCAGGGATGCCAGGAATCAGGAACCCCTGGATCCGCTTTCCTTCGGAATCCCGATTGAAGACCACCAGTCACCTCTGATCAAGTGGGTCAGGATCTATCCGCATGGCCCCTTTTCGATGGTTAACTTCGCATCCAACCCGAAGTCGTTGCAGGCTTCCGGGGGCGGAGGCGCTTTTTCTGTCACTGAAAAAGATACCGTGATGGTTACGGGAGATATCATTTTCGGGATTGAGGCATACGACTACCAGGATGGCTCTTCTATCCGGTGTGGCATCAAATCGATTGAGCTGAAGGTTGACGGTGTACATCTGTTTGGTCAGAATATCGAACGCTATGCCTTTGCCGATACAAGGTATGTCAACGCGATCCTTGATTATCCCCAGAACATGCGAAATAAACAGCGTTACTTCCGTTCATATGTTGCTCCCGGAAATAAACTGGATATCTTCGAAGGAGTAGTAAATCACGGCGTTGTAAACTTTTCCGACAGAAATGCGCATAAGATACAGTACATTGTCAGAGATGCACATGGCAATACATCACGGATTACATTTTGGGTTAGAAGCCATCCTCCACCAGGTACAGACGCCCGCACGGTTGTACCGGAACAACCTGAAAATCTGTTTGCCTGGGACCGGGAAAACCGGTTTGAGACTACATACCTCACCTTTACGATGCCTGCAAACTCGCTGTATGAAGACCTGGATTTCCATTACTCATCAATGCCTCCCGTCAATGGAAGTTTTGCCAGTGTGCACTGCCTCCAGGATGAAGAGACTCCCTTACACCTCCGATGCTCTCTTACCATCCGGGCCGAAACCTTGCCCCGCGCGCTTGAGGAGAAAGCGATCCTGGTCAAGGTAGAAAAAGGAGGAAAATTTATCAGTCAGGGAGGCAGTTTTCGGAATGGGTTTGTCGAAGCCACCATCCGAGAATTCGGCGACTACACAATCGGTGTGGATACGATCCCTCCGAAGATCAAGCCGGTGAATATCTACAACAACAAGAACGTCAGTAAGCAGAGTACGATTGTGGTGACGATCTCCGACGACCTCTCCGGTATCCAGAATTACAAGGGAACCCTCAACG
>JAFGNY010000334.1 GCA_016926765.1 Bacteroidales bacterium
CCAACTGGTCACGAACGATCCCGGCATGGCTACCTTTCAGGCTGCCTCCAGGGGGATCATCAATCTGCCGGACAGACCTGCCTACATCCCCACTGAACCATATTACATCCACCTGGTCACAACCCCTTCATACGATACCCTTCTCTTCATCCTTAATCAGGAAAACCAAAAACGAATCCTGACCTTCCGGAACCGTCTTTCCAATACACAATACTTCAAAATCGTTGAACAATGGAAGGCGATAGCCGGAAAACCCAAACCCGAAATCGCCAGTCAGCTATGGAAATCTCTCGACATCCGGGAAGTAAACCGGGAATTCTACCGGAAGATCAAGGAGAGATACGACAACCTTGTTGCCATCCTGAACCAGCAAACAGAGCATCAGAATAGAATCACCGACAATCCATGCAAACAGTTTGCCGTCAGGCTCATCGGCCGATACATCTTTTGCTGGTTCCTGAAAGAGAAAGGGATCATCCCGGCGCCATTGCTGGCATCGGAAACCATCAGGGGTTGCCATGGCCAATTCTGTCAAACGTACCTGACACGACTCTTCTTCGATACCCTGAATACAGAAGTTCAAACGAGAAGTCCTCTTCCGGCTGACGACCCGCTGGCTGATCTCTATTCCTCCATCCCATACCTTAACGGTGGATTGTTCGAAGAACACCCGGAAGATAGTCCATTTCACAAACTACCGCTGGATGACTGGCTCGCTGGCTTCATTGAAGTACTGGAGTCGTTCGATTTCACGGTTGATGAAAGCAGTTCCCAATACCAGCAGGTGGCTATCGATCCTGAAATGCTGGGCCGGATTTTTGAGAACCTGTTGGCCAGTCAGAATCCGGAAACCGAAAAGATCTCCAACCAGCGAAATGCATACGGCGCTTTCTATACCCCGAGGGAAATTGTGGAATACATGGCCGATACCTCCCTGATGGCCTGGCTGGAGCACAAGCTGATGCCGGATCCGGCTGTTGATCCGTCGGGGGTTGAAGAACCCGCCATCTCTTACGCCGGAACCTTGTTTCAGGTGACAGAGCCCGCACAGCAAGCACTGCTGGCAGAAGAGCCGGCAACCTGGTCTCCGGAAGAAAACAGAACGAAACTGCGGGACAAACTCACAAAACTTTTTCAACCGGGATGCGATACCAATCCGTTTGACCGGAAAGAGTCCCTCCTCATTCAACAGGCGCTCAGGGATATACGGATCCTTGATCCGGCGTGTGGTTCAGGGGCTTTTCCCATGACCATGCTGATGCGACTCATGGAATTGAGGGAACTTTTGGGTGGTTCCCTAAACAGCGCCTATGACCTTAAAAACGAGATCCTGAACCGGAATATCTTCGGCGTTGATATCATGCCTATGGCCATTGAGATTGCCCGGCTACGCGCATGGCTCAGTCTTATCCTGGAGGTTCGCTTCAATCCGTCTGATCGCAAACACAATTTTGGCATCCAGGCGCTTCCCAACCTTGATTTTAAATTTGTATGCGCCAACAGCCTGATCGACAGCGGATACGATCGGTTTATCCAGACATTCATCCGGGATCAGCAGGTTAAAGCGGCTATCCGTCTCCATCATGAACTGGAAGAACTCAATGGCATCCGCGAACGCTATTTCGATCCCCAGGGAGACCAGTACCGAAAAACGGAACTGCGCAAAGCCTTCTATGCAAAAAAAGAGTTCATCAAACAGGCATTCGCTTCCATGAGGAAAACCCTTAACCTGGACTCCTTTCTGGATCATGTTGACAACTGGAACCCGTTTGATGAATCCCATCCCTCCCCGTTTTTCTCTCCGGGATGGATGTTCGGGCTATCCGATGGCGCCGATATCATCCTTGGAAATCCGCCTTATGTCCAGATCCAGAAGATGGAAGAGCCCCGAAAAACCGAACTGGAATCACAACGTTTTTCCACCTGGGATAAGACGGGTGATCTCTACCAGCTTTTTTTCGAAAGAGGATTTCAATTGCTGAATAAACATGGAATTCTGGCCTTCATCACTTCCAACAAGTGGATGCGTACCAAATACGGCGCTTCCACGCGCTCTTTCTTCTCCCGCCAAACCGCGCCCATCGCTGTAATCGACTTTGGCATGACCCTGGTGTTTGAATCGGCTGCCATTCTAACCGGTATTTTTATTGCCCGGAAAAACGGTTTCCAGCGCAGGATTCCCATCTGCCGGATCGGAGAGGATCTTGCCGACCCCACCAACCTCTCCCGGTATATCGGCGATAATACCCTGATGATCAACAATCCCGGAGAACAGTCGTGGATCGCTTACTCAAAGGAGCAATATAGCCTGATCCGGAAAATTGAAGAACAGGGAATTCCACTGGAAGAGTGGGAAATTAAAATCAACCGGGGTATTTTGACAGGCTACAATGAAGCTTTTATCATTGACCAGGAAACCCGTGACCGCCTGATTGCCTCAGACCCGAAAAGCGCTGAAATCATCAAACCGATTCTGAGAGGGGAAAATATCAAACCGTATATCCCTGAATTTGAAAATATTTATCTGATAAATAGTCATAATGGTATAAAAGAGGAAATTATTCTTCCTGTTCAGGTAGAGACTGATTTTCCATCTATTTTTATTTGGTTAGGAAATTTTAAGGATATATTAGTAAAAAGACAAGACAAGGGAAGTCATTGGACTAATCTAAGAAATTGTGCTTATTTATCTGATTTCTCAAAACCCAAAATCATCTACCCGAACATGACAAAATATCTTCCTTTCACCTATGATGACAAGAAAGGGTATTTCTGTAACGACAAGGCTTTTATCATCACTGGCAGCCATTTAAAATACCTCACTGGCATCCTGAACTCCTCCCTGTTTAAATTCACATTCAAAGACCGATTTCCGGAATTATTGGGTGATACGCGGGAGGTCAGAAAGGTATTCGTTGAAAAGATCCCCATCAAAAAGCCAACGGAAGCCATTGAATCAGAAGTTTCCGGGCTGGTTGACCTGATCATGGATGTGAAGCGGCACGGGGAAGATTCAAATGAAATTGAACGGCAACTGGATCTGCTGATTTACCACTATTATCAACTTACGGAAGAGGAAATTCAGTTGATTGGGCGCTCTGCAGCCTCACCTGCAGTTGTGCATAAATCCGGTTGAACTTATCCACATCCTGAAAGGTCCCTTCGTAATAAAGAGATAATAACAACCGGCCGGAGTCCGGATTCCCAGGGGATCCGGATGTAGATGAACCTTCCGATGATCCCGCTGAAGAATACGGCTGCCATACTCCAGAAACTGATGGCAACCAGTCCGCCAAACTTAAAGGATGTATGAAACAGCACCAGGATAGGCCCAAGGGTGCATATATAAATTCATCCAGAAGAAGGGTAGTTAAGTAATTCGTATATTTGTTGCAGGAACTATCGCAAAACAAATATATGAAGATTTATTCAATCGTTGCAATGATATCAACAGAGGAAGATGAATCCCGGATTGCCTATGGCTGGTTAGCTCTTTGAGCATGAAGAGATTTGTCCTGATACTCATTGGATTTAGATTATTGTTATTGCCCTGTCTGGTCCAATCTCAATCTCTGACCAACGTTGGGACAGACTTCTGGGTGGCATTTCCCCCCAACTGGTCAAATCCCAACCTCTATTTATTCATCTCTTCGAATTACGCAACCTCCGGCACCATTTCATCTCCATTCCCAGGGGTAGGTCAGGATTTTTCGGTGTCACCCGGTATTGTGTCGCAAATTGCCATACCTAGTACCATTGCATTGCAGTCAGGCATTGAGGACAAAGGTATCCATATCACATCCCTTGACCCCATTTCCCTGTATGGGTTAAACCGGGTGAATGCTTCCACGGATGCATACCTTGCATTACCGGTCAATGCGTTGGGCGCCGATTACCGGATATTAAACTATATTGTGACTCTGAATAATGCCGGATCCTCCCTGAGTGTTGTGGCTACCCATGACGGAACGGTCGTTACTATTTATAACCGGCAATCGGGTGATATCTTTGATGTTACGTTGAACACGGGGCAGACATATCATCTGGAATCCCCCATCCTGGGCGATGACCTGACCGGTTCACGTATTCAGGCAACTCACCCGGTAGCTGTATTTGGTTCGAATGAAATCGTCAATGTTCCATCATTCACCTGCGGCGCAGCCGATCATATCATAGAGCAGATGTTCCCAACCTATTCCTGGGGGAAAAATTTTGTAACGGTTCCGTTGGCCGGGAGGGATGACAGTGGGGATATATTCCGGATTCTGGCATCAGAAAATGATACCGATATTGAGATTGATGGCACACTGGTTTCTACGATTGATGCAGGTGAACACTACCAGGAAAATCTATTGGGTTATAATTCGATATCAACGTCTAAGCCAGTGTTGCTGGCACAATATGCCAAAGGCATGAATTGCTCGGGAAACATGAAAGGTGACCCGTTTATGATGCTGATTCCACCCCGGGAGCAATTTCTGACCAATTATACCGTAAGTACTGTTTCTGGTTTTAATGAACACTGGATCAATATTGTAGCTCCTGATTATGCCCTGGGAACCATCCTGCAGAACGGCGTACTGATCCCTGTCAGCGCTTTTCTTCCGGTAGGGACAACAGGGTTTTACGGGGCTCAGCGATCCGTTTCGGAAGGTTCCCATACCTTCAGTAGTCCCTTTCCGTTCGGGGTATTCTCCTATGGCTGGGGCTATGCGGATTCATATGGTTATCCAGGGGGAGGTTCCCTCTCTCCGGTTGCCACCGTCGACAGTGTTGCCCTGTCGCCGGATACGCTATATGGAGAACTAAATGTAACATCTGTATGTTTAACTGCTACCGTGTTAAACACACTGGGGAATCCGGTTGAAGGAATACTTGTCAACTTCGTCATCAACGGGATCTCCCCGCTGACCGGAAATGCTTATAGCAACGCTGCCGGAGAGGCACACTATTGCTATACACGAAACGGAACCGTCGCAGGAACAGACACCATTTATGCTGAAGTATTCGGATTCACATCGGATACATCACTGGTGTTCTGGAGTTACCTCCCTCCCTGTGTCAATCCGACAGCGGCGGGCACCATCGGATCAGGTCTGTCATCCTGCGGCCCTCTCACACCTGCAGTGATTCTCAATATGATTTCACCTTCCGGCTACACCGGCACACTGGAATACCGGTGGCAATCATCTGGTGTTGGGGCGACAACTGGGTTTGCGGATATTCCTGACAGCAATTCCCCATCGCTAACACTGGATACTGTCGCACAAACCACCTGGATCCGCCGACTTTGCCGGGTGGATTGCATGCCCGACTGGAGTGGAGCGGATACATCCAATGTTGTTGAGATCGTGATCATTCCTCAGTTTCCGGTTGCCATTTCCATCACGGCATCCGGGATCGACATCTGTGCGGGAACACTGGTCAGTTTTACAGCCAGTACGCAACACAAAGGTCTGACACCGCTTTTTTCCTGGCAGGTAAATGGCATTTCTGCCGGAACCAATGATTCGGTATTCAGCTATATACCTATCAACGGGGACCTGGTATTGTGTATTCTGGCCAGCAGCGAATCCTGTACCAGCAACAATCCTGATACCAGCAATGCCATTGTCATGGTGGTTTATCCGGTATTGCCGGTCGGGATTACCATTGCTCCTGATGTTAACCCGATTTGCGACGGTTTGCCTATAACCTTTACAGGTGTCGCCGTAAACAGCGGCCCTACGCCGGTATATCAATGGCAGGTAAACGGAATCAATGCAGGTACAAACTCCTCCATTTTCACCTATATCCCCACAAACAACGACCAGGTAACCTGCACACTCACCTCCTCCGAGCCCTGCACAACGAGCAATCCAGCAACGAGTAACGAGCTGCTGATAACTGTTCTTCCGGCGCCGGCAGTCACCTTCACCCCCTGCTTCGACACGATAACCGTCACCAACGCCAAACCGATCCGGCTTCGCGGCGGCATCCCCCTGGGAGGAGTGTTTTCGGGAACTGGCGTATCAGATGGCTTTTTTTATCCCGCTCTGGCCGGCCCCGGTATCCATGAAATAACATACAAATACAGCAACGAAGCCGGATGTGAAGATTCATCTTTCATTTTCGTTTTCAATTTTCAATTTTCAATTTTCAATTGCGGCGACAGCCTGACCGATATCCGCGACAACCAACAATATCCAACCGTCCAGATTGGTTCACAATGCTGGTTTACTGAAAACCTGATTTATGGAACCGAAATCCCGTTTGCTACTCCCCAAAGGGATAATTGTATTCCAGAAAAATACGAAAATCCAGCAGCGAGCAGCGAGCAACTGGAAACGGGCTACCAGTGGGACGAACTCATGACCTACACCGAAAGTGAAGAGGCACAGGGCTTGTGTCCGCCGGGGTGGCACGTTCCTTCGGAAATCGACTGGAACCAGTTGTTTTCGTTTTACCAGAACAACGGCTTTGCCGGCTCTCCTTTGAAATATACCGGCTATTCGGGATTCAACGCTTTCCTGAACGGAACCGTATTTTTCAACCGGGATTGGTATTTTGAAGACTTCGCTACCTTTTTCTGGTCATCCACTTCCCACGGGCCGTTCAAAGCGTGGGCGCATGGGATGAATGAGGAAAATTATTCGGTGTCGTTTTATCCGGCGTTCCGGGCGAATGCGTTTAGTGTGAGGTGTTTGAGGGATTAGCGAATAGGGATTAGGGGCCATATTTCACTATTTCACTATTTCACCATTTGATATTGGAACGCTGATGACGCAGATATCCCGATAAATCGGGATAACGCTGATTCACGCGGATCTTCTCCCATGGCCTTTGGTCTCCTTGTCGAAGTCTACGCCGGGAAATCCTGATACCGGAAAAGTCGCTGTTCCGTTAAAACAATAATAACAGGTAATACCGTAAAAACTCCAATGGAAAGTTCCTTGGAGTACAATCAAAATGTTAAGCAAGGAACTTAAGTATACACTATTTAATTTCTATTCCTGAGTTAATTATTTCATCTAAAAAACC
>JAFGNY010000058.1 GCA_016926765.1 Bacteroidales bacterium
CAGAGGATCTGCATAACCTCTTCTTCGGCCCGGGTGAGTTCGCGTAACTGGTCTTTGATCATTCGTGGTGTCATAGGAATAAAATTGATGTGACAAATATAAAACTAAATAAATAGTTATGCAACTAAAAAATTAATAGTTTGTCGATAAAATGAAGTGCTTCGTCGAGACAATGGAAATCAAGCTTCGAAAACCAGGAGAAGGTTTATTGGTGAGGGAGGAGAAATGGAAGAGGGTATGGGAAGGCGACAAGAAAAAATTGTAGAGGCGACAGGAAAAAATTGTAGGGGTGACCTGTCAGGTCACCCCTACAAAAACAACCATGGTGGGCGAGATGGGTTCCCGTTATTTTGTGGCGTTCATGTTGTCGAGGACATCCATTACTTCACGAACTGCTTGTGCAGAGGAGTGAACCAGACCCATCTCTTCCTCATTCAACTTGAGTTCGATGACCTTTTCGATCCCTTTCTTTCCGAGTTTGACCGGAACGCCGAGGTAAATATCTTTCAGGCCATATTGTCCCTGGAGCCATGAGCAACAAGGTAAAATCCGCTTCTGGTCTTTCACAATCGCCTCGACCATCTGGGCAGCAGCAACACCGGGAGCGTACCAGGCAGAGGTGCCAAGGAGATTGACAATCTCTGTCCCACCTTTCCTGGTCCTGTCAACAATGGCATCCAGTTTTTCTTTATCGATTAACTCAGTAACCGGGATGCCGCTCACAGTTGTGTATCTGGGCAGAGGTACCATTGTTGGGCCATGTCCACCCATCAGGATAGAGTGGATATCCTTGGGGGAGCAGTCGAGCGCTTCTGCCAGGAATGCACCATATCGTGCAGTATCCAGAATACCTGCCATCCCAAATACCTTGGATGAATCAACACCTGCTGTGAGATAGGCACAGTAGGTCATCACATCCAGTGGATTCGAGACAACGATCAGGATCGTATCCGGAGAGTGCTTCATGATATTTTCGGTACAGGTTTTTACAATGCCTGCGTTGATCGAGATCAGGTCATCCCGGCTCATTCCGGGCTTCCGGGGAACGCCGGCTGTCAGCACCACCACGTCCGAGCCGGCGGTTTTACTGTAGTCGTTTGTATAGCCGACAACCCGGGTGTCAAATAATTCAACCGGTGACATCTGCCACATGTCCAGCGCCTTTCCTTCAGCAAGATTCTCTTTGACATCGATCAGAATGACTTCATTCACGATGTCTTTATGCGCGATGGCATCGGCGCAGGTGGCACCAACCAATCCTGCGCCTACAACTGTTACTTTCATAGATTATCTGTTTAAGTGTTAATTATTCGATTCCTGCCTTTTTCTTGTACCCTTCAAGTGTAAAGGAAGAGGGCCGTTCAATGTTCAGACCCAATGCACGATCCCAAAGCAACGAGGCCAATACACCCAGTGCCCTTGATACACCAAACAGTACGGTGTAGAAGGGAGCTTCCTTGATGTTGTAATGCATCAGCAGCGAACCTGAGTAGGCATCCACATTCGGCCATGGGTTCTTGATCTTTCCGATGGATCCTAAAATCGGCGGTACCACCTCATACAGATCATTGACGATCTGGATAAACGTATCTCCCTTGGCATATTTGGCAGCAAATTCCTGCTGTGCAGAAAACCTTGGATCGGTCTTACGCAGTACGGCGTGTCCGTAACCCGGGATGACCCTGCCAGCTGCAATGGTCTTTTCACAGAAATCATGAATTTGCTCTTTTGACGGAGTAGCTGTTCCAATCTCTTTGATCATATCCTGAATCCAGGCAATCACCTCCTGGTTCGCATAACCATGCAGAGGTCCTGCCAGACCAAGCATACCGGCGGCATAGGAATAGAACGGATTGCTAAGGGCGGATCCCACAAGGTGAGTGGTATGTGCGGAGACATTTCCGCCTTCATGATCGGCATGAATAGTGAGGTACAACCGGAATAATTTATAGATCTCAGGATTGTCATATCCCATCATATGTGCCAGGTTAGCTGACCAGTCGAGGTTCGGATCAGCCGGGATATGGTTGCCTTTGTGATAATGTTTCCGGTAGATGTAAGCAGCAACCAGGGGCAGCCTTGCCAGGAAGTTCATGACATCCTCGTAGGTTGAATCCCAGTAATCCTTCTTCCCGGCTCCTGCATTGTAAGCTTTTACGAATTCAGATTCATTGGAAAGCGTAATGATCCCGATGGCAAAATCAGCCATGGGCGCTGAATCGGGAGGTGTGGCATCCAGCACTTTCTTTACATAGTCAGGAAGTACGGCCCGTTTTTTCCAGTCATCCGCCAGCTCTTTTACATCCGCCATGGCAGGAAGCTCATCCAGCAGCATCAAATAAAACAATCCTTCCGGTAATGGTTCATCGTCAGCGCTTAGTTTGGGAAGTTTTTCCTGGAGCTCAGGGATTGAATAACCCCTGAAACGAATCCCTTCCTGAGGGTCAAGCTTCGAAGTTAACGTCAACAGAATGGGTAATCCCTTCATTCCGCTGATCATGGATTCAATGGTAACTTTACCGATTTCTTTTTCTCCGTAATCTTTAAGCAGTGTTTTAACCTCTGTGGCGACTGGAACTGCTTTTTCGGCAAATTTCTTTTTAATTGAGCTCATAATGTAAAATTTAAATTAAAATATAGTTGAATAAGATTTGATTCGAATTCCATTCAAAAATAGTGAAAAGATTCACAGAAAGCAACTATTTTCCTCGTTTTTAAGCTGTTAGTTAATTCACAATTAAATTAAAACCATATTTTCCGCTACCCATATGTCATATATTCAAATGTAGATGTAAAAATATGAACAATCCTTGAAACGGACAAATAATTGTGAAAAGGATATCAAATAAAAACTTTAGTAGAACTCTTGTATCTTTGCGAAGATTCAGAAAATGATCAAATTGGAGAGATCTACTGTGGAACATATAACCTGTCAGATCAGGTCAAAAGGTGAATTTGAGTTGATTTTCAACACATTTTACAGCCATCTTTGTTCCTATGCCAATGGATTCCTGAAAGATCTTGATGCCTCTGAAGAGATCGTTCAGGAGGTGATGCTCAAGGTCTGGATTAACCGGGAAAACCTTGCAATCACCTCTTCAATTCAGAGTTACCTTCTCAGAGCTGTGCGCAACGGATGCCTGAACCTGCTGAAGCATGTCAGTATCAGGGAGGCGTATAAATCGTTCAAAGAGAGGGAAGACACTACATGGCAACGATCACATGAAGAGGAGATGATGGTTACGGAACTGGAGATGAAAATCAGGCAAGCGATTGAGAAGTTACCGGTTGAACGTCGCCGGGTATTTATCCTGAGCCGCTATGATGGATTGACTTATCGTGAAATTGCTAACAAATTAGG
>JAFGNY010000335.1 GCA_016926765.1 Bacteroidales bacterium
CAGGATGTGATCCATATTCAGGTGTTTATGAAAAATGATAACCGGACCATCTACAACCTGATTTACAGAGATGGAAAAAATGGGAAGGTGATGGTCAAACGATTTGCAGTTCCGGGTGTAACACGAGATAAGGAATATAAAATGACCAAAGGGACACCGGGTACAAAAGTCCTCTATTTTTCTGCAAACCCAAATGGCGAAGCCGAAGTGGTCAGGGTTGACCTGAAGCCGAAACCACGGATCAAGAAGAGTTCGTTCGATTTCGATTTTGCCGTACTTGCCATCAAAGGAAGAAATTCCATCGGGAATATCCTCACAAAATATGCTGTCAGGAAGATCGAAATCCGCCAGGAAGGCATCTCTACTCTCGGATCCCTGAATATCTGGTACGATGAAACGGTGATGAGGTTAAATACTGAGGAACGCGGGGTATTGCTGGGAGCATTTTCGGGAACCGACAGGATCATACTTTTCACCAGGTCGGGACATTACCGGTTCACTTCATTTGATCTCTCCACCCATTTTGATGAAGACTTGTTCCGGATTGAGAAATATGATCCACAAAGAATCTATACTATTATTTATCAGGATGCCAAGACGAAAATCTATTACATCAAGCGGTTCATTCCTGAACTGACGGAAAAGAGACTGGAGTTTATTGAAAACGCCTACCAGTTTATCTCCCTTTCAGTGGATATCCATCCTCGCCTGCAGATTTTCTTCGACATGAAACTGAAAAGTAAAGGGGCTGAGGAGGAGGAGATCCATGTGGAGGAATTTATCGGGATCAAAGGCTACAAAGCGAAAGGGAAGAGGTTGACAAGTTATCCGGTGAAAAAGCTGATCTGGCTGGAAGAGGCAGATGCCAGCGAACAGTTGGCAGTTGGCAGTGAACAACTGGCATCTGGCAGCGAAGGGGAAGAGGAGGTGAGGGAAGAAGAGAGGAAGGAAGAGGAGGTGAAGGTTGAAAAAGAGATCAATAAGCGTGGCAGGAAACCCGCGCAACTGACCAGTACTCCGCAACCCGAATCCCAAAATCCCCCACCCATGGCCGGAGATGAGCAACTTGAGCTGGAGTTGTAAATGGTGATTTGGTGAGATGGTGAGATGAAAATGATCATGAATGTATAATCAATGGAAATAACTGACAATAAAATTCTTACGGTCACAAAAGATGTTTCCTGGATCGGCGTACTGGATCCCGATCTGATCACTTTTGACATCGTGATGGAGACCAGGTACGGGACAACCTATAACGCTTATTTTATCAGGGCTGAGAAGCAATGTATCATTGAAACGGTTAAAGCACGTTTTCACGAATCCTTTCTGGAAAAGATCAGCCAGTTAACCGACCCGTCGGAGATTCAGTATATTGTGATGAATCATACGGAACCTGATCATTCGGGTAGTTTGGGATCACTGCTTGAAAAAGCGCCTTCGGCTAAGGTCGTCGGCAGCGGAAATGCGATCCGTTATCTGAAGGACCAGTTAGGGATGGAATTCCCTCATCTGATTGTGAAGGATGGCGACACACTGGATCTTGGCAATAAAACCCTTCGCTTTATTGGTGCCCCGAATCTGCACTGGCCTGATTCGATGTACACTTACCTGAAAGAAGACAAGGTGCTATTTACCTGCGACTCATTTGGGTGCCATTATGCCAGGGAAGAGATGTATGATGATCTGGTAGGAGATTTCGATGACGCTTTCCGGTACTATTTCGATGTGATCCTGAAACCTTATAGCCGGTTTATGATTCAGGCAATCAATAAGATACGGCCGCTCGACCTGGCGGTTATCTGCCCGGGCCATGGCCCGATCCTTCGTACATACTGGAAAAAATATGTCGACCTCTCCGAAAAATATGCCCGGGAAGCAATGGTTTACCCCTATCCCAACAGAGTCTTTATTGGCTACGTCTCAGCATACCAGAATACCCGGCTGATTGCCGATGAGATTGCTGTCGGCATCCGGTCGGCCGGAACAATTGAGGTGGATCTGTGCGATCTGGAACATACGGCAATGGAAGAGGTTGAACAAAAGATCATTGAAGCTTCCGGCATAATTCTTGGAAGTCCTACGTTTAATCAAAATATTCTGATGCCTGTCTATCAGGTATTTGCGTTAATTAATCCCATCCGGGACAGGAATAAAACAGCGGCCTCCTTCGGTTCTTTCGGATGGAGCGGAGAGGCTTCCAGAATCATCGATTCGGCATTGAAGCTATTACGACTGAATGTGGTGAAAGAGGGATTGATGATCCGGTTTACTCCGCACAAAGAAATGATTGAAGAATGTCATAAATTTGGCAGATCATTCGGAGAACAAATGCTCGACGGGAAGAAAGAATAAGAACTGGCCTGGTGTATAATAAAAGCTAACGATTTGAGTTTATTGACTATGCAACGAATGCTCCGAAATTCTTTGATCCTGCTGGTCGCAGGCATCACCGCCTGTACTCCCGAATACAAGCTGGCGAAAGAGTTTCGTGCAACTCCTCCCGATTTTTACTTCCATCTTGACCCTCCGGCATTCCTCTATAAGTACAACCACAAAGGAGAGATGATTGAGGATTTGCAAAAGATGAATCCGGAGCAACAGGATTCCGCCCTGTTCTTTTCAAGTACATTTGTTCAGTATATCAACGATTCCGCCTTCCTGGAAAAGTATATCAATGGATTTCTGAATGAGCTACGGAGCCTGCAGTTCCCGGTTTACATTGGCCATGATGCCGATTCATTTCTGATGAGCCAGCCACAATCCTATGAAATTGATCTTACCCAGATCCAGTTGGATGAA
>JAFGNY010000336.1 GCA_016926765.1 Bacteroidales bacterium
ATAAGTGAAGGGTCAGGTAGAAGAGGTGCACGGGAGCTTAGACAATTCTTAAATATTTCTATGGCGAGTCTTAGCGAGCTGGAGACACTCTTGATTATTGCATCGCGAATCGGTTATTTGAACTCTTCTGATTATAGCGGTTTACATGACAGAGTTAAACGAATAACTGCACAACTTTCGGGATTGATCAATGCAATAGAACGAAAAATATCCAGCCAGTAAAATCATGATTAGTTTCCTGGTCACTTGGTCACTCGGTCACTTGGTCACTCGGTCACTTGGTCACTCGGTCACTCGGTCACTCGGTCACTTGGTAATCTAATACCGGTTATAGGTCCGGATCTCCTCCACCGGCTTCCTCATTTTTTTTCGAAGATCACCAGTGGCAGGGTATCCGACCGAGATGATAAGTTCGGCCCGTTTATTAGCCGGGATACCCAGAAGCGCTTTCACCTTTTTTTCGTCGAACCATCCCATGATGCAGGTTCCCAGTCCTTCGGAGGTTGCCTGAAGACAAAAATGTTCCGCGGCAATTCCGACATCCATCAGGGGATAGGGTTTATCCTTCAGCAGGGTCCCCAGCTTGGAGGTAAGGTTGGCCGATTCCCGCACCACAACAACCAAAACCGGAGATTCTTTGGCAAAATGGTTAAAGCCAAGAAGCCTGGAGTCGGCGGCGACTGAAATTTTATTCTTCAGTTCCGGTTCATCCACGATGATGAACTTCCAGGGTTGGGCATTGCATGCGGAAGGGGCCAGGCGGGCTGCTTCAATGCAGCGTTCAAGCTTCTCCTTTTCCACTGGCTTTGCCGGGTTATATGCCCGGCAGCTTTCACGTTGTTGAACAAGTTCCAGAAAATTCATGGAGCAAAGATACTGTTCCACCGGATTTTTTCCGGTATTCGTCAAGAACTATTTTGTACTCTTATCAAGCCACTTCATTTTTGTATCTCCAAACCAAAAACCAATGTCACAAAACCGAAATCAACGTGTTTGTCCGGTCGAGATTGCCGGAGCGTTGGATACAACCTTAAGAAGATGGCTTCAGAATCCTGAAAAATTACTCAGCCCCTATATTAAGCCCGGAATGAGCATCCTGGATATCGGATGCGGACCCGGGTTCTTCACCATTGAAATGGCACGGCTCACCGGGTCCACCGGACATGTGGTGGCTGCCGATCTGCAACCGGGAATGCTGGAAAAAGTGAGGGTAAAAATAACGGAGACTTCCCTGAAAGACCGGATCACACTCCATCAATGTCAACAGAATACGATCGGCCTGAAAAAAACCTTTGACCTGATCCTCGCATTTTATGTGGTACATGAGATTCCTGATCAATCCTCTTTTTTCAGAGAATTATCTTCTCTAATGAAATCCGGCGGTAAGCTGTTGATTATTGAGCCTAAATTTCATGTTTCGAAAGAATCCTTTGAAAAAACCATCGGGATACTTACAGATAGCGGCTTCAATGTATTGAAACGGCGGTCAAGGCTGGTAAACCGGGAAGTGTTGGCGACGAGGGTATCACTCTTTTCCCCTGATCAGGGATAGCATGTTTTTCAACCTCACAGTCACTGGTACTTTGTTACTTTTGTTCAATAATCTTTAACATCCATTTCCATGAGACACTTCCTGGTAATCCAATTTCTTAGTGCAATAATGCTGGTGAATGGTACCGTGGCACAAAACCTCAACGATCCCACGACGAAACTCCTCGACGAGACCCTCAACCAATGGCATCGTGATGCAGCCAATGCACATCTTGACGAATATATCGGTTCAATGGCTGATGAGGGTGTTTTTATCGGGACTGATGCGATGGAATATTGGACCACAGCCGAGTTTAAAGCATTCTGCCAACCTTATTTCGATAAAGGCACTACCTGGAACTTTATTCCACTAAAACGGAATATTTCCCTGAGCATGGATAAAAATACCGCATGGTTCGATGAGCTTCTTAACACTCATATGGGGATCTGCCGGGGATCGGGTATTCTGCAGAGACAAGGCGACCAATGGAAAATCGAACAATACGTTCTATCCGCGACCATCCCAAATGAACAGATGCGGGAGGTAACAAGGGAGAAATTGGCAGCCGATTCAGCGCTGATACTGAAGATGGTGTTCGACCGCTATGGGATGAAAGGGAGCTTCCTGTTGCTGGACAGTAGAAATGATCGCTATCTGGGATACAACCCTCCATTATGGGACAGCGGATATCTTCCGGCGTCTACATTCAAGATCCCAAATTCCCTGATCGGGCTGGAAACGCAAGTGATCGATACTGCTACCATTTTCCGGTGGGATAGGAATCCCCGTGCTCTTTCTGATTGGAACCGGGATCTGACCTTGAGGGAGGCTTTCCAGGTTTCGTGTGTACCCTGCTATCAGGAAGTGGCCAGAAAAATAGGAGTGGATCGAATGCGGGAGTACCTTAAAAAACTCTCTTTTGGAACCATGGATGTTCATCCGGAAAACATTGACAGCTTTTGGCTGGAAGGGAATTCGCGGATCTCCCCCCGTCAGCAGGTGACATTCCTGCAACACCTGAATGAAGAGACCCTTCCATTGACAAAAAACGTAATGGAAGCCGTGAAATCCATCATGCTCAACGAAGAGACATCGGAATACCGTTTGTTAGGCAAAACCGGCTGGGCAATCCGTAACGGGAACAACTACGGATGGTTTGTCGGATGGATTGTCACAGGAGACCGGACATATTATCTGGCTACCCTGATTGAACCTGAAGATCCAGAAAAGTTTCCTGATTTCCATGTTGCACGCAAAGCTGTGACAATGGATATACTAAGGAATCTTGGTATAATCGGTTTTGCCGGGATCCGCTAATCGCGACAGGTAAGCCGATAACATAAGATCCGTGTTTCCCACTCCTGTCGTCCCCTTCGGGAGATGGCTGGGAAGGAAAATTCGTACCTTTGTCCGAAACTCTTTACGATGTACGAGAAAAAGGACAAGCGGACAGGCGGACAGGTGGACAAGCGGACAGAGGACACCGGGGAACCAACATTAACACCGGTATCGGATCTTGGAGAATTCGGGTTGATTGACCGGCTGACCCGGAACATCAAACAGTACCACCGTGAAACCCTCAAAGGAGTGGGCGATGATGCCGCTGTGATCGACATGGCATTGAACATCCGTAGGGGCGAGGCATGCCTCGCCCCTACGGTATGCCTCGTCTCCACCGATCTTCTGATGGAGGGCGTCCATTTTGATATGATCTATACGCCGTTACGGCATCTGGGCTATAAATCTGTCGCTGTCAATGCCTCCGATATCGCTGCCATGAACGGCATCCCTAAACAGATCACCGTTTCGGTAGGGGTATCCAGCCGTTACCCGGTAGAGGCACTGGAGGAGCTTTATGCCGGCATCCGGATGGCTTGTGACCATTACCAGATTGACCTGATTGGCGGAGATACCAGCGCCAGCGTGACCGGAATGGCCATTTCGGTGACGGTTTTGGGAGAAGCGAAAAAAGAGGAGATTCTTTACCGGAACGGGGCTAAACCCGGCGACCTGATCTGTGTCACAGGCGACCTGGGATCGGCCTATATCGGATTACTCCTGCTCGAAAGGGAAAAGAAAGTCTTTCAGGCAAACCCCGGCATGCAACCCGAACTGCAGGGATATGATTATCAGATCGGAAGGTTTCTCAAACCGGAAGCCCGTACCGATATCCGTTTGCTGTTGGATGGGATCGGAGTGAAGCCGACATCCATGATCGATATTTCGGACGGGCTGGCTTCCGAGACGCTCCATTTATGCAAAATGTCGGATACAGGATGCCGGATTTACGAGGAGAAAATTCCTATTGATGAGCATACAAAAGAAATCTCCCTGGAGTTTAATATCATCCCATCTGTAGCTGCACTCAGCGGGGGAGAAGACTATGAGCTGCTTTTCACTGTTCCGCAAAAACAGCTTGATAAGATCAGGGAGGTGGCCGGGATCACCATCATCGGATATATGACTCCTCCATCCGAAGGAAAACGTATGATCACTCCTGACGGAAAAGAGGTAGAGATCACGGCACAGGGTTGGAAAGCGTTTTGATGTAAGAAGTCAGCTCCGGATCAGGTCCAGCACCCCATTGATGAATGTCAGCGGATGGGGTGGGTTTCCAGGGACATAGAGATCGATGGGGTATTTCTGCAGAACATTCCGCTGGATGGCCGGACGACCAACAAAGATCCCTCCGCCGATGGCATCGGATCCTGCAAGAATGATCAGCCGGGGCTGTGGGGTAGCATCGAAGCAAACCTGAACCGCTTCCGCCATATTCTGCGAAATGGGCCCGGTGATCACGATGCCATCCGCATGACGGGGTGAAGCAACAAACTCTATCCCGTATCTTCCCATGTCAAAGTTCACATTTCCCGCAGCATTGAGTTCCATCTCGCCCGAATTGTCTCCTCCCGCTGAGATCTGCCTGAGTTTGAGAGCATGCCTGAACAGTGACCTGATCTCTTTCCTGATCAGGTTGGCGTTCACTGAAATCGGCTTATCTACTCCCTGATGAACCATTAACCCAGTACGATCATTCGTGGCTATTTTGTGATCATGGGTAAAACGGATCTTTTCAGGAACCGCAAACGCACATTCACGGCAAAACACACACCGGCCCAGATCGATGAAACAACCCTGTATGGACGGATTTCCCTCCCGTGATTCAACCCCTATAGCGCTAACCGGACAAATAGCTATTACGTTGGAGATCTCTTCCGGTGTGATATCCGGCTGGATGACAGGACGGCCACGGAAAATGTCGGGAAGAAGAGCCTTACGGGGATCCGGTACAAATTGTTTCCCGTGCCTTCGGAATATGTTGATCTCTTTCAGCGCCATTGCATCTAACCGTTTTGTTTACAGATCTGTCCCGCAATAGGACAGGTTATAACTTTTATTACATAATGGAAAATCGGAGATCTCCTGATTTCGCACCGCCAGAGCCAGAGCCATCCAG
>JAFGNY010000337.1 GCA_016926765.1 Bacteroidales bacterium
CCGGTGATCCCGAAAACCCAACCCGAATAATCCCCTGAGATGAATATTTCAGCCCTCAGCATCAACAGACCTGTTCTGGCAACGGTCATCTCCCTGGTGATCGTTTTGTTCGGGGCTATCGGCTACCTGTTTTTAGGGGTGCGGGAGTATCCCAGTGTAGATCCTCCGATCGTGACCGTGATGACCAACTACACGGGAGCCAACGCCGATGTCATCGAATCCCAGATCACCGAACCGTTGGAAGAATCCATCAACGGGATTGCCGGGATCCGGTCGCTGACCTCTGTGAGCAGCGACGGAAGAAGCACCATCACCGTGGAATTTGAACTGGGCGTTGACATGGAAGCGGCGGCTAACGATGTCAGAGACCGGGTGTCGCGTGCGATGCGCAACCTGCCTCCCGATACCGACCCCCCTATCGTGATCAAGTCAGATGCCGATGCCGGAGCTATTCTTTCTCTCACCATCCAGAGTGAATCCCGCGACCTGATGGAGCTTTCCGACATCGCCAACAATGTGTTCAAGGAGCGGTTGCAAACCATTCCCGGTGTGAGCGAAGTACGCATCTGGGGAGAGAAAAAATATGCCATCAAACTCCTTCTCGACCCGGGAAAACTGGCCAGTTACCAGCTTACTGCCGGAGATGTGAGAACGGCTCTCACCAGGGAAAACGTGGAACTCCCAAGCGGCAGGATCGAAGGCTACGGAACCGAACTGACCATCCGTACCATGGGCCGCCTCAGCACGCCTGCCGAGTTTAACGACATGATCATCCGGGAAGCCGGCGGAACGATCATCCGGCTTAAGGATATCGGGGAAGCCCGGCTGATGCCCGAAAACGAACGCACGATCTTACGCGGCAACCAGGGCATCCCGATGGTGGCCGTGGCTGTGACGCCCCAGCCGGGCGCCAACCAGATTGAGATCGCCGATGAATTCTACAGCCGGGTGGAACAAATCAAAAAAGAGCTCCCCCCCGACCTGAAACTGGGCCTCGCTGTGGATACGACCCTCAGCATCCGCAAAGCGATCACTGAAGTGGAAGAGACCATTCTGATCGCTTTCGGACTGGTACTCCTGGTCATCTTTGTCTTTCTACGGAGCTGGAGAACGACCATGATCCCGATCATTGCCATCCCGATCTCCCTCATCAGCACCTTCTTTATCATGTATGTGGCAGGATTTTCCATCAACATCCTCACCCTCCTGGGGATCGTGCTGGCAACCGGGCTGGTGGTGGACGACGCCATCGTCGTGCTGGAAAATATCTATCACAAGATTGAGGGGGGAATGGATCCCATTGAAGCAGGATACAAGGGTTCGAAGGAGATCTACTTTGCCATCATCTCTACGACCATTACCCTGGCAGCGGTCTTCCTGCCGATCATTTTCCTGCAGGGGCTGACCGGACGGCTTTTCCGCGAGTTCGGGATCGTGGTGGCCGGCTCAATCCTTGTCTCCGCATTGGTATCACTCACGCTGACCCCGATGATGAGCTCACGGATGCTCCGCAAATCAACCCATCACAATAGGTTTTTCACCGTCACTGAAAACCTCCTCAACCGGCTGATCGACAAGTATAACCTGTCGTTGACATCCTTCATCCGATACCGCTGGCTGGCCATCGTGATCATGGTGATCTCTGTGGGTATGATCGTTGGCATCGGATCGCGGATCCCTTCCGAATTAGCCCCGCTGGAAGATAAAAGCCGGCTCTCCATCATGACCACCGCCCCCGAGGGGACTTCGTTTGAGATCATGGATGATTACATGCAGCAGCTTCTTCTCATTGCGGATACCATTCCTGAGAAGATCGCCACCATTGCCGTGACCTCTCCCGGCTTTGGCTCCTCGGTATCGGTCAACAGCGGATTTATCCGGATCATGCTTTCCGATCCTTCCAAACGTGAGAGAACGCAGCAGCAGATTGTGGATGAACTGAACAGAATTGTGAGGCAATACAACCAGGCCCGTACCTTCGTCAGCCAGGATCAGACCATCGGTGGGCGGGGGAGTTCGCTGCCGGTACAGTTTGTTATCCAGGCCACCGATTTTGATAAACTGAAAAAGTTCCTGCCTCTCTTCATGGAGAGAGCTCAGTCTGACTCCCTGTTTCAGGTGGTGGACCTGAACCTGAAGTTCAACAAGCCCGAACTTGCCGTGGAGATTGACCGTGACCGGGCCCGTATCCTGGGAGTCAACGTCAGGGATATCGCTGAAAACCTTCAGCTTTACTTCAGCGGACAACGGTATGGCTATTTCATCATGAACGGAAAACAGTATCAGGTAATTGGCCAGGCCACCCGTGAAAACAGGGATAAGCCGTTAGACCTGAGTTCACTGTACGTCAGAAATAACCGTGGCGACCTGGTGCAGCTCGACAACCTGGTTTCGCTGAGGGGGCAAAGCAACCCGCCTCAGCTTTACCGCTACAACAGATACATCTCAGCAACCGTGTCGGCTCAGGTGGTTTCCGGAATCACCCTGGGACAGGGGATTGCAGAGATGCGGAAAATTGCACGGGAAACGCTGGATGACACTTTTTCAACGGCACTGACCGGCGTTTCAAAAGAGTTTGAAGACAGTTCGGGCAGTCTGTTTTTTGCCCTGATGCTGGCGCTTGTCCTGGTATTCCTGATCCTTTCTGCTCAGTTTGAAAGCTTCATGGACCCGCTGATCATCATGTTCACGGTCCCTCTTGCCATTGCCGGAGCCGTGTTGTCTCTGTGGCTTTTTGGCCAGACCATCAATATCTTCAGCCAGATCGGGGTGATCGTACTGATTGGCATCGTGACAAAAAACGGGATTCTGATCGTGGAGTTCGCCAATCAGCGAAAATCGGCAGGGCTCTCCAAAACGGAGGCGGTGATCGATGCGGCCACCCGCCGGCTAAGGCCTATCCTGATGACAAGTCTGGCTACTGCCCTGGGAGCGCTTCCTATCGCCCTGGCACTGGGCGCGGCTTCACGCAGCAGGGTGCCGATGGGAATCACGATCATCGGGGGACTGATCTTTTCACTGATTCTCACACTCTATGTCATTCCGTCGCTGTATACCTATTTATCGCGATCGAAGGGAATCACCAAACAGGGAGGGGAATCCGATGTGGGATAATCATCTGAAAAGGCTTCTGGTACGCTCAATGACCCTGGCGGTTTTATGGACCCCGGGATTCTTCCATCCTCTCATCGCGCAGGAACCATTGACTCTCAGGAAAGCCATTGAAACAGGATTGCAAAACAACTACTCCATTCTGATCCAACACAATGAAGCGGAAATATCCAGGAACAACAACACCCTGGGGAACGCGGGATTTCTACCGGCGCTGGATCTGAATGTCACCCAGAACACAACCATTGCCAACACACACCAGGAACAGTTCTCAGGGACCATCAAAGATGTTTCCGGCGCCCAGAACAGAAATTTCAATGCAGGGGTGGCGCTCAGGTGGACTATCTTTGACGGGTTGCAGATGTTCGCCAGTAAAAAAATGCTGAACATCCTGGAGGATCTTGGAGAGAACGGAACCCGGATGGTGGTGGAAGGAACCGTGTCCGACATTATCCTGACCTACTCAGGAATGATCCAGCTCCAAAAAATGGTACAGGTGATGCGGGATGCGGTGGATCTTTCGCTGCAGCGGAAACGGATCGCTGAAGCTAAACTGACCTTTGGCGCCGGGTCGGAGCTGATGCTGCTGCAGTCGACCGTCGACCTCAATGCCGACAGCACACAACTGATCAGCCAGGAGAACTCACTGAATAACACCCTGGTTGACCTGAACCGGATCCTGGCAACGGATATCGACACCCGGTGGGAATTTGCCGATTCCATTCAGTTGAACGACACCCTCGACTTCGGGAAATGCCTGGCCAATGCGCTTCAGCAAAATGCCACGCTGATCAGCGTCCGTCTTAACCAGGCGGTGCTCAGGCAGGAGGTCAGGATAACACAGTCGGGCCGTTATCCCCGGGTTGACCTGAGCGGAGGCTATACCTACAGCACCCTGAACTCTCAAACCGGGTTTCTCCAGTACAACAGGAGCTACGGCCCCTCCTACGGCATCACCCTATCCTATAATTTATTCAATGGGTTTAATTTAAACCATGCCATCCGCAATGCAAAGATCGCCTTGAACAGCGGCGATCTTGAAACCCGGGATGCCGAACTGGAATTACGCGCCACCTTGCGCAAACTATTCAATCAATACCATGTCAACCTCGAGATCATCCGGATGCAGGTGATCAATGTCAGGGTGGCCCAGGAAAACGTGAATGTCGCTTTTGAAAAATACAAGTTAGGCAGTCTCGATGATATTGGATTGAGGGAGATCCAGAACAAATTGATCGACGCCCAGTCGCAACTGATCCTCTCCCAATTTGAAGCTAAGAAAGCCGAGACAGAAATCTTACGGTTAAGCGGATTTCTCTTTCAGTCAATGAAATAGAGGGATTTTTCGACCCGTTTCCTGCATCAGAGAGAGGTCATCCAGTTTCCCAACCGTTCAATTCCCTTGACGATATTCGGGCAGTATTCCTGAACGAAGCTGTCGTGCAGGCTGTTTTCCTGAAAATTCTCCATAGCAGCATTCAGGGCATCCTGGCCGTTAAAATCCACATATGCCATCCGTGCCGTAAGTTCTTCCCCGTTACGTGCGAAATCACTTCCGGGCAGGACGGCCACTCCGGTCTCCACCAGAAGCCTTGTTGCCAGCTCATATGAATTCATGATCCCATGCCGGGCAAGCTTTTCACGGAAAGGGGCGAAGTTGGGAAACATATAGAACCCTCCGTGAGGAAGAGGGATGTCAATACCCATCTCATGAAACCTGTCGGTAAGGAAGTGGGCGATGGATTTCAGTATCCTTCTGGAATGGTGGAGGTAGAGATCGAGTTCGGGGTGGTCCTCAAAAGCGGTAACCGAAGCATGCTGTATTGGTGCTGAGGTAGAGGTAAAGGTTTCGCTGGCAACCACGGCTATGGCATCCAGCAACCATTTCAGGTTGGGAGGAAATGAGAACGTGCCCAGCCGCCAGCCGCCGGCGCCGCACCATTTGCTCAGGCCGCTGCTGATGATGGTCCCTTCGGGATAAAACCGGGCAATGGAGACATGCTGTCCCTGGTGATGGATCATGCCGTAGATCTCATCAGAGACCAGGATCACCTTGTATTTTCGGGCCACCTGGGCCAGGAGCTTCAGCCGTTCAACCGGGTAGGTATAGCCGGTAGGGTTGGAGGGATAGTTCAGGATCACGATGCGCGGTCGTTCAGGGTCTTCCCGGCAGATTTTCTCCAGATCTTCATAACTAAGCCGCCAGAAATTGTCTTCCCTGGTAGGGACCCACCTGACATGCCTTCCGATGATATGCGCCTGCGGAGAGTAGGAGACCCAGCTGGGGGTCGGGATGATCAGGTCGCCGTAATAGACCAGCTGCAGTAAAAAAATCAGCTCTTTCGACCCTGGCCCGATCAGGACATGATCGGGATGGGTTTTTACCTTCTGTGTCCTGAGATTATACAAGGCAACGGCTTCCTGCAACGACCTCAGTCCTTTGACCGGCAGGTAGTCTTTCTGATGTGCATTCCGGCGCAAAGCCTCTACAACGATCTCAGGAACAGGGAAAGGAGATTGCCCGAGTCCGAATTTAAAGACCTCTTTCCCTTCATTCAGTAAACGTTGGCTTTTTTCATTGATCGCCAGGGTTGCGGA
>JAFGNY010000338.1 GCA_016926765.1 Bacteroidales bacterium
CCCGGTCTTCCATCAATTTTACCCTTCAGGACCTGGTAAAAATTACCCGGATCTGCCGTAAGGCACAGGTTAAAACATACCTTACGGTAAATACGGTGATCTATGATTCGGAAGTCAGGGAGATGAAGCGGATCGTGGATTCGGCTAAGAAAAACGGCGTTAACGCCATCATCGCTTCCGACCAGGCCGTGATCCAGTATGCCCGTTCAATCGGGATATCTGTGCATATGTCTACCCAAACCAACATCACCAACCTGGAGGCTGTGAAGTACTGGTCGCAGGTTGCAGATGTCATGGTTACCGCCCGGGAATTGAACCTCGATCAAATTGCTTCTATCTTCCGGGCGATAAAAAGAGACAAGATCATTGGTCCCTCCGGAGAGCTGGTTAAACTCGAACTCTTCGCTCATGGAGCTCTCTGTATGGCTGTTTCCGGCAAATGTTACCTGAGCCTGGATCACTATAATGCCTCTGCAAACCGGGGAGCCTGTTACCAGGTGTGCAGACGTCCGTACCGGGTGACCGATTTCGACGGAGAGGTAGAACTGGTGGTCGACAATGAATATATCATGTCGCCAAAAGATCTTTGTACTATTGGTTTTCTGCATAAAATGGTAAGGGCCGGGGTTTCCATTCTCAAAATTGAAGGCAGGGGACGGAGTCCGGAATATGTGAAAACCGTGACTTCCTGTTACCGGGAAGCCATAGATGCCATTGCAGACAAGACGTATTCACAGGAACTTGTGAACGGATGGATGAAACGGTTGACCTCGGTATACAACCGTGGCTTCTGGGATGGCTACTACCTCGGGCAAACGATGGGTGAGTGGACTGAACAGCACGGATCTGTTGCCACCCGGTCAAAAGTGTACATCGGGAAAGTGACCAATTATTTTACAAAAGTAAAGGTAGCAGAAATTAAACTGGAATCCGGCTATCTGGCTTCCGGAGATCAAATTTACATCCAGGGCCCAACCACAGGCATCGTGGAGATGACGATCCCTGAGATAAGGGTGGATCTGAAACCGGTTTTACAAGCGAAAAAAGGAGAGGTGTGTTCGATCCACGTTCCTGAATTCCTCCGCCGGGCAGACAAATTATATAAGATTATTCCTCCTTCCAAATGACTGGTAACCTGCACACTCATACAAATTTCAGTGATGGAACTGCTCCTCCGGAAGCCTATATCGAGGAGGCGAAACGACTTGGATTTTCTGTTCTTGGTTTTTCCGACCACTCTCCCGTTCCCTTTCCCAACACCTTTGCCATCCCTGAAGGGGGGCTTGGGGGGTATGTGACGGCCATTCAAAAGCTGGCAAGTCAGCAGTCTGCAGTTGGCAGTTTGCAGTCATCCAGCATCCCGGATCCGTCATCCGGCATCTGGCATCTGGCAACCGATATTGAAATACTTCTCGGCCTGGAATACGACTACATTCCCGGTTTGACGACTCCATTGAAGAAGTTACGCGAAGACTATGTCTTTGATTACGTCATCGGTTCGGTTCACCTGGTCAGAAACCATCGTCCTGATCTTCTCTGGTTCATTGACGGGCCGCAGTCAAAAACATACGACAAAGGGATTCGGGAGGTATTTGGAGGAGATAGTAAAAAAGCCATTACTGCGTATTGGAGACAACTTCAGGAGATGGTAATCGTGGAAGAGCCCGATATCATCGGTCATCTCGATAAAATTAAGATGCATAATCATGACCGCTATTTCCGCGAAGATGAACCATGGTATCTTGTTCTGGCTGAAGAGACCCTGGAGCTCATCCGAGAAAAAAATGCAGTGGTTGAGGTCAATACAAGAGGTATTTATAAACAGAGGTCTGAATCCCTTTTTCCGGGCCCCGAATTACTGAAGATAATCCATGCACGAAATATCCCCATCACACTGGCATCCGATGCCCATCATCCCGATGAGCTTTCCCTCTTTTTCCCCGAGACAAAACAACTCCTGAAAGATGTCGGGTTCAGATATACCTGGCTACTGACTACAGAAGGCTGGAAGGAGTCGGCTTTGTAGAATTATACTGGTTCGGCTCATTGATTTTTCGTATTTTCGCTTCAGTCAATCCCAGCGCAATGATTTCCAGAGACACGATTGATACCATCCTCTCCACCATTCGGATTGAAGAGGTGATCGGCGACTTTGTCACGTTGCGCCGAAGAGGCGTGAACCTCATTGGGTTATGTCCGTTCCACAACGAAAAAACGCCCTCCTTCACCGTCTCTCCTGCAAAAGGAATCTACAAATGCTTTGGTTGCGGAAAAGCCGGAAACGGAGTTGGCTTCATTATGGAACACGAGCATTTCAGTTTCCCTGAAGCGCTCCGGTACCTGGCAAATAAATACCAGATTGAAATTGAGGAAGAGATTCAAACGGCCGAGATGCAGGAGCAGATCAGTGAACGGGAGGCTTTGTTCAATCTGAATCAGTTTGCGTTGGATTTTTTCGAAAAAACCCTTCACACTGCCGAGGAGGGAAAAGCGATCGGTCTCAGTTATTTGAAAGAGAGGGGCATCCGTGAAGATATCATCAGGAAATTCCGGCTCGGATACAGTCCATCAACCTGGGATGCATTGACCGCCAATGCAAGAGAGCATGGTTACTCGATGGAACTCCTGATAAAAAGTGGATTAACACTTCAGAAGGATGAACGCGCGTACGATCGTTTTCACTCCAGGGTCATCTTTCCGATACAGGGAATTTCGGGAAAGGTGATCGGTTTTGGGGGAAGGATCCTGACTTCCGAGAAAAACCGACCGAAATATGTAAACTCACCGGAGTCAGAGATTTATAATAAAAGTAAGTCCCTTTACGGCATTTACTTTGCCCGAAATACGATTTCATCGAAAAACAACTGTTACCTGGTGGAGGGTTATACGGATGTGATCTCTCTTCACCAGGCTGGAATTGAAAATGTCGTAGCTTCATCAGGAACCTCTCTTACTCATGAACAGATCCGGATGATTCTGCGGTTTACGAAACAAATCACGATTCTCTATGATGGGGATCCGGCCGGGATCAAAGCCTCTTTCAGAGGAATTGATATGATCGTAGAGGAGGGGATGGATGTGAAAATTGTGCTTTTCCCAGATGGAGAAGATCCAGATTCCTATGCCAGAAATCATCATCCATCTGAAGTAGAATCGTTCATTACCACTCATGCCGATAACTTCATCCTGTTCAAAGCCAGGCTGTTGCTCGAAGAAACGCAGGGAGATCCGATTAAAAAAGCCAATCTGGTCAAAGAGATCGTACATACGATCAGCCTGATTCCCGATGGCATCAGCCGGGCGCTATACATTAAAGAGTGTTCGGCGCTGTTGAATGTATCCGAACAAATCCTGATGAATGAAGTCAGGAAAATCCTTCGGAATAAACTAAAAAAACAGCTTCCGGAAGTGGAAAAGCCCGAGGATATCGGCTGGATGGAAGCGGTTTCCTCACCATCCCAGGAGGAATTGGATCTGAACTCTGATATTTACCAGGAGAGGGAGCTAATCCGGCAACTCCTGCTTTACGGGCAGGAAGAGATTACCCTGTTACGTACAGATGAAAAAGGGAAAGAAGAACCGTTTCCGGTGCGAGTGGCCGATTTTATTATTATCGATATCGTAAGGGATGAACTTGAATTTGAAAGTCTCCTGTATCGTAAAATTTTTACTGAATTTGTGGAAGCCCGCGAACGAAATGAGATCCCTGATGACAAATACTTTAAGCTGCATTCCGATCCGGAAATTGCCCATACTGCGATCGATCTGATGGTATCACCCTATGAACTCAGTGAAAACTGGGAGAAAAACAATATCCTCATCGACGAGGAACCAAAACATATCAAAGAACTGGTACTTTCAGCTATGCTCTCGTTTAAGGCAAAAAAACTGGATAAGATTATAACGGCAAAACAAAAACAGATCCGGGAAATCACAGATCCGGGGGAGGTGGAGTTGCTGCTAGCGGAACTACGCAATCTGAAAGTAAGTAATATTCAGATTAACAAAGAGTTAGGACGGATTATAACCAAATAGCTACCGTGTAAAAAGCACATTGTTGGTCTGCCAGATGGACCAGGTATCCATCAATTCTTTAAAGTCAGGATAATCCTCCGTTCCGATAATTTTTTTGGAGATCTCGATCTCTTTCCGAACCTGAAGTGTATTTTCTTTTTTCTGTACCAGAAAAAGAAATGAACCCACGTTGTTTTTTATCCTTATTTCCTGTTCCGCCGATCGAAATTTCAGATTTTCCGGGAAGGCAAGGGTCAGGTTATAACTTTCCCTATATCCCGACGGAATCTCAACAGGCGTTTGTCGTTGCGCCGGAAGCTGACCGATATCCCAGGAACCGATACCCATGCTGAAATAGGTTAATGCCAGAGTGAACATATTCGAGTCTTTTTTCAAAACGGAAACATTGTTCAGATTGCATTTAAATGACGTTTTTCCGGCAGTCAGTTCTTCTGTGTTGATCTCTTCAAGTTTAGAGGACGGAATCCCTCCACGCAGATAGTATTTCAGCTTCTCATCGCTTCTTACAAGAGCCAGATAGGGGTTGGCTGTTCCTGTCAACGCACCGCTCAGCTCACCGGAAAAGGTCAATTCCGGATCAATCACATAAACTTCCTTCAGGGCAAGTACAGTCTTTTCGGGCTCGGGGTAGACCAGTTTAAATTGGTTATCGTTCTCCAATATCATGAAGACATTTTGTAGGTCAAGGAGTCTCAGGTCAAACGCATTTACCTGTTTCACCGAAAGATAAACGGTGCCTGTTTCGGGTATTTCCGTCTTTACTGCCCATTCTTCGAGATCAGAGAGGTTTCCGATCGATTGATCAAACCCCTGCCCCTGAAAGATCAGGACGGGCTCGGCGCTGAAGCCCAATTTTTTCAACAGTGTTGTCATCAGGATTGTTTTTTCGGCCACGGTTCCCCCATTACTGTTCCATACTTCCGCCGGGCTGCGCAACTGGTATCCGACAATGTCTTCCGGAATAGCAAAAAGGTTGATCTCCCTGACCACACTTTCCTGAACAGCAAATACCTGTTTCATCGTTGTCGGGTTTTCTGAAACAAGGTGGTTTAGAAATCCATCCATCTGAGGAGTTGTCTCGTAATTAAATGCTTTCTGACCCGTGAAAAAGTCCACCAGGGGTTGGTATCTGTTCAGCGAACTGAATACAAGAACGGGAAAGATGCCGGAAAGGTCTGGTTGTAATTTTTCAGATTCCATTGCCGGGATATTTTTGAGTGACCA
>JAFGNY010000339.1 GCA_016926765.1 Bacteroidales bacterium
ATGCGTACGTACAACTACAATGCTTACAGCTACAACACTTCCCGGCTTGAGCAACGGTGGATGAGTGACAATTGGGAGAATGATGTCTTGGATACCTTTTCGTATGACGCCGATACGGTTCTCATCCACCAGTTACAGCAACAATGGATTGACAGCAATTGGGTAAATTCCATGCGATATACCTATTCGTATTATGAAAATAGTGACTGGACAAGTCGTTTGAAGGAAACATGGCAAAACGACTGGATGAACAGTCAACTGATCACAAGAACGTTCGATGCACACAATTACTGGATCGGTGAGCTTATACAAGTCTGGGAAGGAACCTGGGGAAATAGTTTCAGATACATGCTGGCATATGACAACAATGACAATCGCATTGAATATATCATGCAAAACTGGATTGGTGAGGAATGGGCCTATTATTATCAAGATAACCGGACATATGATCCGAATCATTTCATAATCACGCTGACCACAACCGAATGGGCTGAAAATGGAATAGATACAGTTCTTCATGACAGTACTTACTATTATTTCCACATACTTCTTGATATTCCCGACCATCAGGTCCCGCGTTCAGATATCACACTATATCCAAACCCGGGTAACGGGAGTTTCACTATTCTATGTGACAGCCCAGTGAATTATCTGGAAATTTGCAACTTGTCGGGACAAAAAGTCAAAGGAATACAGCTTCAGAATACAGTAGGTCCCATCCACGTAGAGGTACCCTACCTGGTTCCCGGCATGTACCAGGTGAAACTCTTTTCGGGCCGGAAGCTGATTGGCGTGAGGAAGGTTGTGCTAACCGGCAGGTAAACATGATTGATTCTTAGTGCAGTGGTGCAGGGGTTGAGGTAACCATGAAAAGGTATCTATGGCAGTCCTGAAAATCCTACATCCGGAATGGGCGTTGAATCAGGGGAGAAAATATTTACTATCTTTGATTATTTGTTAAGAACGTATTTGCAAGAAGTTACAAGATAGATGGTTGATCAATTCTGCCATGATTAAATGTACCACAGTTTTTCTTTTCATTTTCTATTTCTGTGTTTTTATTGCCTGTGAGAATAGCGGTGAAACAAGGGTATTGCCTCAAATCCATGCGGAACGTATTCATGATTCTATCGTTACGCTGGATTCGCTGGCAGCCCTTTTAGTATTCAAGGATCCTGATTTAGCGACTGAGTATGTAAACAAGGCGATCGATCTCGCAAAAGAGGCTCATTCAACTGAATTGCTTATCCGGTCATTAAATATTAAAGGCAGAGTGATGTCGGGAGATCAGTTCGACTCAGCTTTTTATTATTATACTCTGGCCCTGGCGATTTCTGACAGTAATAAGATCTTTTCAGAGAAAGCCTATATCCTGTACAACCTATCACGGTTGTATTTTTTAGCTAGTGATTACAGAAGCTCCATTGTATTACTCGATTCCTCCATTCGTATCGGAGAATCATTATCTATACCGGCAGCCATTTCAGCGTCGTTGATTGCATTAGGGAATATCTTTCTGATTACCGAAGAGTATCAACAAGCGAAATCTTGTTATGATTCAGCATTGCATATTGCATTAAAGGAAGGTTTAAACAGAGAAGCGGGAGTAGCTTATGCCAATCTTGCCCAGTTTCAGGCGAACAATGACAGCGGCATTGCCTATCTTCGTAAATCCTTAATTTTCCTGAATCGTCAAAAAGGGACAGAAGAAGAGCAGGTAAATAGTGAAATCAACTTAGCCATGCGACTTCAGGATCCCGACTCAGCAATATGCTTCTATCGCGGAGCTATCGTGAAGGCAAATGCCTATCACCTGCCTATTGCAACCTTAGGGGCGTATAATAACCTGGTTTATAAATACATGAAGAAAGGGTTATTCGCTAAAGCTGAAAGATGTCTTCGTGATACAGCCATTCCACTGGCACTTTCTCTTAAAAATTATGATTGGTTAGCTACCTTGTACGACACCTATTCAGATGTCTTAATCCTCAATCGTGAGTTTGAAAAAGCGATCACAACTTTACGGCAATCCATTGAGACCAGAGCGCTATCTGACCGGATCATTGCGGAGAAACAAATTCGCATTTTAAATGCAGTTCTTGAACTCAACAACAAGAACTTACTTATTACCGAAAAAGAGAAACTCCTGATTCAAAAAGACAGGTGGCTGGCACAAATGCATTTTTGGCTGGCATTTGCCGGTGTATTGATTTTAGCAGCGACAGGACTTATTTTCTGGATAAAACAACGGGCGAAAAACAGACTACAGCGAACCAAACTGACATCGGCCCGACAGATCATTGAGGCTGAAGAGCGTGAAAAGGAAAAAAATGCCATGGAACTGCATGATTCAATGAACCTGTTGATCTCAAAGGTAAGTAACACCATACAGTCCCTGCCTCAGATTGACAGGTACACCAGGAAAGCCATTGAAGACTATTTTGCTGAATTTTCGTCCAATGTACGGAGTATTTCCCACCGGTTAAATAAAAAAATCCTTGAGAAACATCCTTTTCATTCACTGGTAAAAGGAATGTGTGAAGATGCCATTAATTATAGTCACCTCAGGATTATCTATTTGATCAGTGATGCTCCCCCCAGGCTTCCGGTCGAGATAACCATCCATTTCATCCGGATGATTCAGGAACTCCTGGCTAATGCCCGAAAATACGCTCCTCAGGCCGAGATCAAACTGATTGTGAGGTTTCCTGAGAACAGAATCGAACTTGTTTATTCCGATAACGGGCCAGGGTTTACATACAAAGCTGAAGAGATAGCAGGAATGGGAATCGCGAACATTTTTTCCCGTGCTAACCTGATCAATGGGAAAGCGGAGATCAACACCGAACCGGGGCATGGTGTCTACTGGATCGTAAGGGCACCAATTGTGGAACAAGCAGAAACATCATGATACGATTGTATATACTGGAGGATCATTCCATCATTGTTGACGGACTGAAACAACGGTTCCGGCATTACCGGGATGACATTTTCATTGCAGGCTGGAGCAACGATCCTGATGAATTTATCCGGCAGGCTTCTGAGGAAACTTTTGATATTATCATTTTGGATTTATGGTTCCCGGACATGGATCCTGTTGAGAACCTGATAAAGATTCAAGCGCGATTTCACGATAAACCTATTGTGGTACTCACCAGTGAACGATCCTGGTACTGGATCAAGGTGATGATGGAAAGAGGTGTTAAAGCCTATCTCTTGAAGGATGTGGGTAACAAGGAACTGAGAGCCACTCTTGAAAAGGTGTCGCAGGGGAAAACAGTTTTTCCTGATATGCTGTTACAAAAAGGGCCTGTCATTGATCAGAATGGGATAATCCTCCCCGAGCTTATATTAACCCCAACAGAACTTTCAATTGTAATGCAGCTTTCCCAGGGAGCATTACTTAAAACTATGGCAGACCAGCGTTTTTTAACTGTGTCGGCTATTGAAAAGATCCTTAGAAAAATCCGGAAAAAGGTGGGAGTTAAAACCAATCCCGAGCTCATCAGGATCTTAATGGAGCAAAAACTTCTCTAGGTACCGGGTCATCACTCCACACCCACTTTCTGCACCCCGATAAGCTGATCCTTTACGGCGACGTTGACCAGATAGATTCCCGGTTTCAGGGATAAGGGATCAATCAATGCTTACTCCAGGCCAATAGGAATCCGGGTGATCAACTGGAGGCGGACTGTGAGGTCAACTAATCTGACCGTTGCATCGTCTGGCCCGGAGGCGGGGCCCACATCTGTTTTTTATTCATCTGAAAACAAGGCGATTGTAAAAATATCATTTCATTATTTTCCGAAAAACGGAATAAATTTTTCCACTTTAATCCCTTGTTGTAAAATCTGATATTCAATACTTTAGCGTCAATTCTCGGGATAATCCATTTAATGAAACGTTTTATGAAAAAACTATTCTTTCTGATGCTGTTTCTGATCGGAAACAGTTTCACATTGGTTTATGCCATCAATCCTATTCCCTCTTACAAGGTGACCGTGTATCATCAAGCTGTTTTTATGGAAACAGTAAGAAGAGGCAACCCTCAAAAGGATCTCAGAGGCGAGCGGATTATGGTAGTGGCTGTTTCAGGACTTTCGTCCCATACTGCTATTATTTGGGTTAATAGTCTTGACAGACAAACGACATTAGGCCCTTACTATGTGCCCGGAGGCGAAACGCTCTATGTTGAAATTGATGAGCGTGAATGGGGAGTACTTGTTGAATCGGATGGTTTGTTGGAGGTGGACGTATGGATTGAGGAAGGAGGAAGAGAAAATAACCGGGGGTACTACTTAAACGACAATCCCAATTGGTATTTGCCTGGGTGATCTATCCAAAAAAGACTTCATGATCCCAAAGAAATTCTATGACAGCCACTTTCACGTGATGGACCTGAGCCATGCCAACCTGATGGCCTTTTTATTGCGCGAAGACCTGATTACCAAAGAGACCATACGTGATTTTTCACGAAAGATGAAGTGGTGGATGAAGTTGATTCCACTTGGCGCCATCGATCTGGCTCCGGGAGTGATCGTCAGAAAGCTTAAAGAATTTCTGGAAGGGCCGTCGAAAGTTAAAAACCTGCTTTCCTTTATGGAGAATTCCATCCGCTTTGATTTTCTGATTGTCGAACATTTTTTAAAAAAGGGCAAAGAGGGAAAAGAGCGGATGATCACCTCCGATAATCTCTTTCTGGTGGACGATGTTCTTTACAATAAGATTGTGCTTTGTCCGCTAGTCATCGACTTTCGTTACAAGAACATGCAGCAGAAAGGGATCTTTTATAACCTGCCACCGAATAAGTCGGTGATCGACCAAACAGCCGATCTGCTCACCGCCATTGCTCATTACATGCAGTATGAACTGGTCCCTTCCACAGAGTTTCCTGACCGTCTGCACGTGACGTCATATGGAGGTTACAGAAAAGGAAAGCTGTTTGAGATTTACCCCTTTCTGGGCCTCAATCCCCAAAATGATTATACGCTTGATCAGATCAAACGAATTTTTAAAAAATATTTTTCAGGATTTGATCTTGATACACCGAAACGACGAAGCGAGCTGCTGCTGCAAAAGATGGGGACCTATGGGGGAACATTCGAGGGGATTGATCTAAGTTACTTTTTTGCCGGTATCAAGTTCTATCCACCTTTAGGATTTGATCCGTGGCCTGAGAATGATCTCCTGGAGTTGCAGAAGAATTGTTATATCTACGAGCAGTGCATCCGCAAGCGCATCCCCGTTACCACTCATTGCAGCAATGGTGGGTTTATCACCGACCCCAACGCAGAAACATACACCCATCCCGGAAAACAGTGGTTCAAGGTACTGAAACACTACCCTGAATTAAAGCTCAACTTTGCCCATTTTGGCGCACGAAATGATCATCAAACCCATTGGCGTGAACAGATCATCGATTACCTTCTCAATAAGGATTACGAGAATGTTTATACCGATTTCTCCTGCCGTGGATTTACAACCGACAAACAGGAGCACCATTTCTACGATGAGGTTGAAGAACTCATTGAAACCTATGGGAACAAGGTATGTGATCAGATGTTGTTCGGATCTGATTTCATGATCAACCTGCTCTGGACAGACTCTTACAACCAATACCTGGCGAATTTTAAATATACAGAAGCCCTCAGGGGGCATAAAGAACAGATTTGTTCAATAAATCCCGAGAGGTTTTTATTTGGATGAAGAATACATATAAAGCTTATTGGGGCCCTGCAAGATGTCCAAGGTCAGAAGAAGAATTTAGCAAATCTGGCAGCACTTATCCAGAGAAACAATTCGTTCATCGATGAATTATCTTCCATTTTTAATATAAACACAAAAGACCATAGAAATGGCTGGAGATATTCTTGTCATCATTTAAATAAAAAAAACCTCCTTCCATGATCGAAGAAACCCGAATTAGCTATAAACCGAATTACTAACGAAAGAAGGAGGTCAAAGGCAAAGATACAAAATATAAAGACAATTTGTTAATGAGTAAATTGATTTTAAACAGTTTAGCAATGAAGAAACATTTTTGCCTCATTTTTTTATTAGGGATTGTTTTTACAGTATATTCCCAACCTGAATGGATTACCTTTACAGATCCCCGCCCATCGGCTCCCATTTTAAGGGTTATAAGTTCAACCAACCAACAAGTTCGATTTGACATCATGATACCGGGAATGTATCAGGAGGATACCATTATTGACCAGATAACGTATCAGCGTCTTCTTATTCCCCAAACGGGAACATGGGGAGTGCCCGGGTATCCTGAGCTTCCATCCTTGTCGAAACTAATTGCCGTTCCTGAATGTGACTCCATTACTATTTCATTTCAGGTTTTGGATTCCGTGGTACTATCATCCTATCTTGTCTTTCCGAAACCTGACATCATCGAAGACACAATCCATTCTGGATTGATTGAAGTATTTTTCAAAAATGATTCCATTTATGGACTGAATGCAACGTTTCCATATTTCAATGATGAAATCATTGAATCGGGATATTTCAGGAACCAGCCAACCATCAGGATTGCCGGATACCCGATGCATTTTAATCCAGCGCTTCAGCAACTTGTTGTTTATACACACATCGATGTCACATTGACCTTTCAGAACCCACAAGGAGTTGTGAATGTCGATAATGGTTTGTTCAATGGAATTGCACAGGGAACCCTGTTGAATTATGCTTTGGATAAAAACATTGCCCCTCCTTATCCTACCGCTCAAATACAATGGATTACAATGAGCGATCCGGTAGAAGCAGATAACATCTATGCGGATTATCTGATTATAACCGATGCTCAGTTCTTCACGCCCCAACACAGTCAGGCTTTACAAGAAATTGCCTCCCACCGGGCAAGTTATAATGGCTATCAGATTGCCATCGTGAATGTGCAGAACATTTTTGAGCTGGATTTTTATTACGATCCGAACTATCAATGCTTTATGTATGAACAGAAAATCCGATCATTCATCAAACGGGTTTATGAAGGAGCACACGCCCAGCATACATTGGATGGGAAACTGGCCTATGTATTATTGGTAGGTGATGCAAAAGTTTACGGATATGCCAGTTTAAATTATGGAGTACCTACCTCAAATGATTTCGATCCTGGATTTCCCACCAACATTAATCCTACGACTGCAACATGCCCGAATGATTATTATTACTCATGCCTTACGAAGGATCAGAATGGCGTATGGGACAGACAGGGGGATATTTTTATCGGACGGTTTTGCACAGACAACGAAACGGAACTTACCAACCTGGTTTCAAAAACAATCTATTCTGAAAACGAGTTCATGCCGGAAGGGAAGACCAATAATCTATTGACCTATGGAACGATTTACGATTACAGCGGAGGTATTTCAGTGGAGCATCATACGTATTTCTGCATCGAGTATCATGACTGGCTGGATGGATTGTATACCAATCCCTATTCCACCAGTCTGGTGGATGCGGACAATACCTCAACCTGGAATACTGATTTTGTCAATCATCTGAATACCAACGGATGTAATTTGATCTTTCACTATGGGCATGGAGACTATAATCACTGGAGTGTCAATGGCGATGGGTTAAATCCAAATAATATCACCATCTCCTTTCTGGAACAAAATCTGGCCAATAATGGAATGAATCCCTTTGTCACGTCCATTTCTTGTTTCACCGGAGCATTTTATAATCCTCAAGACGATCATGATTGTGTTGCCGAAGAGTTGACCACCTATTCGCCCGATAAAGGTTATGTAGCTTATCTCGGATCGGGGATTGCATATTGTTTATCCACCCATCATGCCATCGCGAATCCAAATGCCAACCCGACCCTAATTCACGAATGGATTCCCTATTCCATTTACCATGATCTATCATTTGTCCTTGGAGAATCTGTCCTGGAATCGAAGCTCCAAACCGTTGAGGAGGAGGGCGCATTTAAAATGTCGCTCATTGGCGATCCTGCCCTGAATTTAATGGCTCCCGGATTTGAAGTCACGGCACAGACCTCATTGTGCGGCGACGTAACTATTTCCAACTCGGTTTATGTCAGGGAGGGAGCTGTCTTATCCCTCTGTTCCGGGTGCAATCTGTTTTTTGAAGAAAACGGAGAACTCATCGTTCAAGCAGGCGGAAAACTGGTGATAGGCGGAGACGTTACCATAACCGGAAAGAATCTCACGAACCAGATTGTTGTTTATGGGACTCTTGAAGCTCCCCCCGTCGAACCGCCTTTGCCAATCACTTCTCTGTACATGACCTCTTTACCGGGTACTGTTTGGAAAGGCATAGAGTTTTGCAATGAAAATCTGCAGATCAAATTTTCTGCTTGTTCATTCACCAACTGCACACTTTCGGGGTATCTTGACAAACTGGAGTTTTTATCATCCTGTAGCTTTACCAATTCCCGGTTGGATCTTCATGAGACAAATCTTGAGATAACCAGCTCGACATTTTCAAACACCCCGATTCAGCTGAACAATTACCAGCAGGAAGAGGTGTATGCCAAGATTTTGCAAAGTTCCATGCAAAACAGCCCCGATGATAATCTGGTTTCAATCAGCCATTATCCAGCCTTCCTCCTTGACGGGAACAGCCTGATCTATTCCGAAGGCACTGGAATTTATCTTGAATATTCAGGGAG
>JAFGNY010000340.1 GCA_016926765.1 Bacteroidales bacterium
ACCTTCGTACTGATCAGGCAGCGGAGACAAAGCGCCTTCAGCCGGGGAACTATGTGGTGGTGTATCGTTTAAAGGCATCCACAAATCAACAGGATTCGAATGAAAGGAGGTTTTCTGTGACGGCAGGAGAGAAGTGTGAGGTAGAGTTGTAATACAAATGCAAAATGCAAGATGAAGAATACGAAATACGAAATACGAAATACGAAACACGAATGAGAAAATTTACAAACCTTGGGTCGAAAGACACACGATCTGGTTTTGGGGAAGGGCTTGCTGAGCTTGGGAGGGAGAATGAGAACATCGTTGCTTTATGTGCAGACCTTACCGGATCGCTGAAGATGAACGCATTCGCCAATGAGTTCCCTGAACGGTTTTTTGAGGTTGGGATTGCTGAAGCAAATATGATCGGGCTTGCAGCCGGCATGACGATCGGAGGGAAGATCCCGTTTACCGGAACATTTGCCAATTTCTCGACGGCCAGGGTCTATGATCAGATCAGGCAATCAGTAGCCTATTCAAAAAAGAATGTGAAGATCTGTGCTTCACATGCCGGTGTGACCCTGGGAGAGGATGGAGCCACCCATCAAAGCCTGGAAGATATCGGAATGATGAAGATGCTCCCGTTTATGACGGTGATCAATCCCTGCGACTTTAACCAGACCAAGGCGGCCACCAAAGCAGTTGCTCGTCATGATGGCCCGGTATACTTACGTTTTGGCCGTCCAAAGGTGCCGAACTTTACTTCTCCCGATCAGGAGTTTGTCATCGGGAAAGCGGTGATGCTTCAGGAAGGCAGCGATGTGACAATTGTAGCAACCGGCCACCTGGTGTGGAAAGCCTTGGAAGCTGCCATCATGCTCACTGAAGAAGGAATCCATGCGGAGGTGATCAATATTCATACCATCAAACCACTCGACACGGAAGCTATCCTGGATTCTGTCTTAAAAACGGGGTGTGTTGTCTCGGCAGAGGAACACATGCGTAACGGCGGATTAGGAGACAGCATTGCACAACTCCTGGTCAGGCATCATCCTGTGCCAATGGAGATGGTGGCGGTGGACGATAAATTCGGGGAGAGTGGGAAACCCGAAGAACTTCTGGCCCGGTACGGACTTGATACGCCGGATATTGTTCAGTCGGTTCGCCGCGTAATCGCCAGAAAAGCCAAATAAAAAAGGGGAAACCGGTTAGCGGTCGTTTAAAAAAGTTACCGGTGCCGTGGCGGTTCGTCAGGAGTCATCAGCCCCGGGATCTCTTTGTCCACATAGATCGGAACCGTTTCAATGGTTACGTTACTGGTATCCAGCCCTAATGCCCTGACTTCACTGATGCCGAATTTCTTGAAGACAGCATACATATCCATGATGAACTGCTCTCTCGGAGGAAAATCGAAATCGTAATTCTGTATCCGGTCGATGACAATGAACCGGAAATCGCTCGTAATATGGAATTTTCTCAGGGAGCTGTATCTGCTTATCAGATCGATTTCGTTATTCCGGCTCATCTCTTCAATTACCTGGTGGAAAAAAAGATTGACCCGGGGCTGTACTTTGAACCCGATTCTAAAATCAACCTTGATCATGATATTGGGTATCAGATGGGTGATCTTGTATTCCAGCACATGGGGTTCATCAAGGATATCGACATGAAGCAGCCAATAGACATCTGCTCGCTTAGGCTGCTTGTTCAGCATGGAGTAGATGATCTTGGTCTCGACATCGGTTACTTTGTTAGCTTTCGTCAGAAATACCAGGTTCGTTGCACATTTCGGGATCGATTCATCCGCATGCAGTTCTGTGATGATTTCGGTATAGTTCTCAATTTTTGCAAACTCGATAAACGAGTTTTTAATTTTCCGGCCGCTAAACCAGACATACATTACCAGGAACAACAGACTACCCAGCATGAATGTAAACCATCCTCCATAGATAAACTTGTTGAGGTTGGCAACCAGAAAAGCTCCTTCGATGAACAGGTAGACAGAAAGGAACAGCCCGATCAGATAAACCGGTACCTTCTTATAGTACATGTATATGCTCAGGAGGAGAGTGGTCATCAGCATGGTGATGTTGATGGTGAGTCCGTATGCCGCTTCCATATTGGCGGATTTCTGGAAGAAGAGGACGACAAAAACGCAGCAAAAATAAAGGATCCAGTTGATGCTTGAGATGTACATCTGGCCTTTGATGTTGGTGGGATAATTGATCTTGATCTTAGGCCAGAAATTCAGGGAGATTGCCTCACTGATCAGGGTAAAGGAGCCCGTAATCATGGCCTGGCTGGCAATGATGGCTGCAACCGTTGCTATACCGATCCCGAACATCAGGAACCATGAGGGCATGATGGCAAAAAAGGGATTGGTCCATTCGTTGACATGGTCGGCATTGATCAGGATCCAGGCTCCCTGTCCGAAGTAGTTCATCAGCAGGGTGGTTTTGACATATCCCCAGGAGATCCTGATATTTTTCAAGCCACAATGCCCGAGGTCGGAATAGAGGGCATCCGCTCCTGTCGTACACAGGAAAACAGCCCCAAGCAATAGAAATCCTTCTGAATAGTGAGTGAGGAAATAATAGCCGTAATAGGGATTCAGGGCTTTAAGTACCATCGGATACCGGAATATCTGCATAAGCCCCAAGGTACCCAGCATGGTGAACCAGACCAGCATAATCGGTCCGAACGAGTGGCCCACGATCTTCGTGCCGTACTTTTGGATAAAAAAAAGGAACGTAATGATTGCCAATGCAATAGGAACAACAGGAATCCGGGGGTTGACGATGATGAGTCCCTCAACCGCCGATACAATGGTGATTGCCGGTGTGATCACCCCATCCGATAACAGGGTACATCCACCGATCATGGCCAGGATAAACGCCCATTTAGCCCGTTTCCGGATCAGTGCAAAGAGAGCAAAAATACCTCCTTCCCCTTTGTTGTCGGCCCGAAGGGTGATGGTGATGTATTTGATCGTTGTTTGGAGAGTGAGTGTCCACACTACCAGAGAAAGGCCTCCCAGGATAAACAGTTCCGAAATGGTATCGGCTCCATGAATAATGGCTCTCATGACATACAGGGGGGAGGTCCCGATATCTCCGTAGATGATCCCGAGAGTAATCAGAACTCCCGCGGTCGAAGCTCCGGTAATCTGACTTTTATGGCCCGATCGCTTCATGCTGAAAGCTTATTTTTTCGTTTTTCGAGGTGGTTTCTGATTCCAGCAATGATCATTGGCAAAATGGAAACAAAGATAATCCCTAAAATGGCGACAGTGAAATTATTTTTAATCAAGGGGATATTCCCGAAGAAATATCCGGCCATGGTGAAGAGCGAAACCCAAAGGATATTTCCAATAACACTAAATGATACAAACCGGAAATAATGCATGGTGCCGACACCCGCTACAAACGGTGCGAAGGTTCGGATGATGGGCATAAACCGGGCGATGATGATGGTGATTCTGCCGTGTTTCTCATAAAAGGTATGGGTCTGATCCAGGTATTCCCGTTTGATCAGCCGGTAATTTCTTTCGTACACTTTATGCCCCAGAAATTTTCCTATGAAATAGTTGGTATTGTCTCCGATAAATGCTGCAGCGATCAGCAACGGAATGATGACCCATACATTGAGAGGATGCCCCGTCATGGCCGCAATCGTGCCGGATGCAAATAAAAGGGAATCTCCGGGTAGAAACGGAGTGACCACCAGGCCCGTCTCCATGAAGATGATGGCAAACAGGATCAGGTAGGTCCATGTCTGATAATCAGTGACTATTTGTAAAAGGTGTTTGTCGATGTGAAGAATAAAATCGACGAGATACTTCAGTAGATCCAGCATATTTCCATCATTCGATCAGGACGCAAAGATAACTTTTTTTACTTCCCGGCCTCATGCTGATGCTGTTCAGCAAACCGGAACGCATATTTCAGCAACAAAGGCGTGATCAATGTTGTTGAAAGGGCTATTAAAACAAGAATAGAGAATAAGTTGGGGTCGATCAGGTTTCTGGTGAGTGCGATGTTGGCAATCACCAATGCCATCAACTCTCCTACCATCGAAGGAACTCCGATACGTTTAAATAATTCACCAAGGACTTTGGCGAAAAGTAAAAGCAATAAAAGCGTTACGATAAAAGGTAACTGAAGATGTGCCAATGGCGGCATACATGGAAGATAGAGAAGAGAGTACAAATGTAAATCATTATATCCTTATCATTTTCGAATATCTTTGCCGGGTAATTGATCAAAATAGTACGTTTTGCTTACCGATCCATTTATCATCCTGGGAACAAAAACAACCATTCTGGAGATCTTTGCCGTTTTGTGCGGACTTGCCAGTGTATGGTTCATGAAAAAAGAAAAAATCCTCGTTTATCCTCTGGGGATTGTCAACGTGCTGATTTACGTTTATATCTGCTATACTTCAAAACTCTATGCCTATGCCGGGATCAATGTATTTTATGCCATGATGAGCATCTATGGCTGGTACAACTGGTTGAGGAAGAACAACCAGGATGAACGGATCGGGATCACCCGATTGAAGTTGACAGGGATCTTGATCTGTCTCTCGCTGATTGCGGTCTTCTTTTTTCTGGTGCGATTCCTTCTTGACCGGTTTACCGATAGTGAAATACCCTCCTGGGATGCCGTTACCACAGCGATTTATATTATTGCGATGTGGTTACTTGCCAGGAAAAAGATCGAACACTGGATCCTTTGGATCACCGGCGATGTGATCTCCATCGGGATGTTTGCCTGGCTGAATCTCTATTTCAGTTCATTTCAGTTTCTGGTATTTACGGTAATCGCTATCTTTGGATTTATTGAATGGAGAAGGAAGATGGTATGAGGGGAGAGGTGATGAGAAAAATAGCAATTACCGGGCCTGAGTCAACGGGAAAGTCGGTGCTTACCAAGCAGCTGGCAGATCATTACAATACCGTCTGGGTTCCAGAATATGCCCGGGAATACATTGATCAGCTTGGGAGACCCTATGACGAGAGGGATATTCTGGAAATCGCCAGAGGGCAGTACAAGCGGGAGCAGGATCAGGAAGAGGTGATCAGACAGGAACCGGCCTCACGGGAATATCTTTTTTGCGATACAGAAGCGATTGTCACCAAAATATGGAGTGAAGTGAAATTCAACCGGTGTAATCCATGGATCCTTAAACAGGTTGAATTGGTGGAATATGACCTTTATCTCCTGTGTTATATCGATATTCCGTGGGAGTTCGATCCCCAGCGCGAGCACCCTCAGTTACGCGAGCACCTTTTCAATTTGTACTATGAAGAGTTGCTGGAACGCAAGAGAACTTTCAGGGTGGTGTCCGGACTGGGCAGGGATCGGTTAGAGAATGCAATAAAATTCATTGATGACAGTTTTGGTAAATGGCAGTAAGCACGTAATTTTACCCCATGTCTTCCTCTCCTCTGAATATCCTCTTCCTGCCTCGCTGGTATCCGCACCGGTTTGATCCGATGCCGGGGTTGTTTATTCAGAGGCAGGCCGAAGCCCTTGCCACAGAACATCATGTGGTGGTCCTGTATGTCCATCCCGATCCTGATTGTCCGAGCCAATTTGAGATTGATTACTCGGAAGAAACAGGTGTGATTGCCGTGCGGGTTTATTATAAGATCCGGGATGCCGAAATCCCTGGTCTTGGTTGGATTTTCAACGCACGGAATTTTTACCGGGCTCATTTCCGCGGATTGGAAGTGGTCGGAGATTTTTATCCCGACATCATCCATTCGCATGTCCTCACCCGGGAAGCCCTGATCGGACACCTGTTAAGCCGCCGCTACCATGTCCCGCATGTGATCTCTGAGCACTGGTCGCGGTACTTTCCATTAAACGGAACATTCAAGGGAGGGATCAGGAAATGGCTGACAAGACGCCTGGTTGGGAAGGCATCTGCTGTGATCGCAGTTTCAGAAGTCTTAAAACGGGCAATGATGGCATGCCGTCTGGATCATCCGAACTTTTTCGTCGTACCCAATGTGGTCAGCAGCACTTCGACTCCAGTGAAGCAGGTGAGACGTTCCGGCAACCGGAAACTATTTCTGCATATCTCCTGTTTTGATGACCGGGCGAAGAATATTACCGGCCTGCTTCACGCGATCGGCAAAATTGCCGGTCAACGGTCTGATTTTCAATGTCTGCTGGTGGGAAAGGGGCCTGACTTGTTGGCGATGCAACAGTTGGCTCAGGAGATTGGGTTGGAAGAAGATGTCGTTCGTTTCACCGGTTTGAAAGATGAAGTAGAGCTTGCCGGGCTATATGAAGAAGCTGACTTTACTGTTCTCTCCAGCAGCTATGAAACCTTTGGAACGGTGATCGTGGAGAGTCTTTCAGCCGGCATCCCGGTCATTTCTACTGCGGTCGGGATTGCTCCGGAGGTGATCAGCGAACGCAATGGCATACTCATTCCGCCTAACGACCCCGATGCCCTTGCAGAGGGGATCAACCGGATGCTTGATAGATGCAGAAGCTATGACAGGGAAGAAATCCGGCAGGGTCTTGGAGACAGGTTTGCTCCTGAGTTGGTCAGAAAGAAGCTTGTTGAGATTTATCACCAAATGAGGGAGGATGTTTAAAAAAATTATCGGAACGATCGTTACCCGCGTTCTGACAGCCATCCTGATGCTATCAATCGTCGTGTTGAATGCACGGTATCTGGGCGCCGAGAAAGTTGGGGTGATCAGTCTGATTATCCTGGCGGTTACCATCGTCCAGTTGGTGAATAATTTTATCGGCGGTGCGGCGCTGGTTTACCTGGTTCCACGAATCCCTCTGTTAAAACTGTTTCTTCCTGCCTATGTGTGGGGAATCATTGCTTCCATTCTCTGCGCTGCCGTTCTCTATTTCACCCATGCGATTCCACAGGGGTATTTTGTCCATGTGCTGATCCTCTCTATCCTCCACTCCCTTTTCACAGTCAATACCATGATCCTTCTCGGGAAGGAACGGATCAAGGCAATCAACATCCTGACCATTTCCCAGATCACCTCCCTGATTGCAATCATGCTGTTATTCTTCCTCTTTACCGGCAACAGGGAAGTGATGGTCTATATCTATGCGATGTATGTTTCTTACCTCATCATGTTCCTTGGCAGTTTTACTCTCATTAGCCGTTATCTGAAACGGAATGATTTAAGCGGGATGAAACAGGTCATCCGGGAAATTCTTGCTTTCGGAAGCTGGGCTCAGGCTGCCAATATATTTCAACTTTTCAATTACAGGCTGAGCTATTACTTCATTGAGAATATGATCAGCAAAGCAGCTCTCGGAGTTTATTCAACCGGGGTTCAGTTAGCGGAAGGAGTCTGGATCATTCCCCGCAGTATTTCAATGGTTCAGCTTTCCCGGCTCAGCAATGAGAAGCGATGGGACTATGCGGTGAAAGTGACCCTTGTCTTCAGCAAAGTGGGGGTGCTGGCTTCCATGGTCATTGTTGGGTGTATTCTCCTGTTGCCGGTCAATTTTTTTGTTTTTGTATTCGGTCCCGAGTTCAGCGGCGTCAAACCCGTGATTATCAGCCTGGCTGCCGGGATTATCGCCCTCTCCTTTTCCATCCTTCTTAGCGCCTTCTTTTCGGGGATGGGGAAACCGATCCACAGCGCCATTGCTTCCGGCATCGGACTGGTGTTTACCATTGCACTCAGTCTTTGGTTAATTCCTGTTTTCGGGATCGTCGGAGCGGGAATTGCCGCTTCCGCTGCCTACACTGCTGCAACCATCTACCAGATTGTTCTTTTTGTCCTCCTGGCGAAAGTGAAATCCCGGGATTTCCTTATTCGTAAGGATGAGATCAGGATGCTTGTGCGGGAGGTTAGGGGGATATTGGCAAAGGGCAGTAGCCAGTAGGCAGTAAGCAGTAGGTTTTTGTCCGCTGGTCCGCTGGTCCGCTTGTCCGCTGGTCCGCTTGTCCACCTGTTCATTTCTTTTTGAAAACTCGTCGGCCCAGTCCAATTTAAGGTGGGTTGTTTCCGTTATCTTTGCACCGCAGAAAGGAAAAAAAGTATGTTTCAGCCGGAAAATTATACGGAAGATACGATTCGTTCGCTCGATTGGAAGCAGCACATCCGTATGCGTCCCGGGATGTACATCGGAAAACTGGGTGACGGCGCTTCTCCGGATGACGGCATCTATGTGCTGATCAAAGAGATCCTGGATAACTCAGTGGATGAGTTTGTGATGGGATTCGGGAAAACGATCGAAGTGACCATTCATGAACAGCAGGTCTGCGTGCGTGATTACGGACGCGGCATGCCGTTGGGAAAGGTGGTGGAGTGTGTTTCAAAGATCAATACCGGGGCGAAATACGATTCCAAAGTGTTCAAAAAAGCGGTGGGTCTGAACGGCGTGGGAGCCAAAGCGGTCAATGCGCTTTCAAGCTATTTCAAAGTGCAGTCGGTTCGGGAAGGCCGGACGAAGATCGTGGAGTTTCAGCAGGGAAACCTGATCAATGAAGAGTCAGAGAAGGCCTGTGACCTGCGAAACGGATCACTGGTAACCTTCACTCCCGATGATGAGTTGTTCGGAAACTTTCACTTCATCCCCGAATACATCACGAAGATGCTGTGGAATTACGCCTACCTCAATAACGGGCTGACGATAATTTTTAACGGAGAAAAGTTCCACTCTTCCAACGGATTGCTTGACCTTCTGACCAGTTACCTCGACTCGCCGGTGATTTACCCGATTGTCCACGTGAAGGAGGGCGATTTCGAGTTTGCTTTTACCCATTGCGAGATGTACGGGGAAGAGTACTATTCCTTTGTGAACGGACAGCATACCACTCAGGGGGGCACCCACCAGGCTGCTTTCCGGGAGGCGCTCGTCAAGACGATCAGGGAATTTTACAAAAAGGATTTTGACACCAACGATATCAAAGCATCCCTGCTGGCATCACTCAGCATCAAAGTGCAGGATCCGGTGTTTGAATCGCAGACCAAGACCAAACTCGGGTCCCAGCTGATTGAACCCGACGGTCAGACGATCCGGAACTATATCATGGATATCGTCAAACGGCATCTGGACAATTACCTTCATATCAATTCTGATACAGCGGAATCGTTACTGAAGAAAATTCTTCAGAGCGAGAAGGAACGTAAGGAACTGGCGAATATCAAGAAGATTGCCAAAGAGAGTGTCAAAAAGGTGAGCCTGCACAATAAAAAGTTACGTGATTGCCGGATCCACTATAACAACCATGACGACAGGAAATTTGAATCGACACTGTTCATCACCGAGGGCGATTCGGCCAGCGGGTCGATCACAAAAGCCAGGGATGTTAATACGCAGGCAGTCTTCTCCCTCAAAGGAAAACCGCTGAATGTATATGGGTTGAGTAAGCGTGTGGTTTATGAAAATGATGAATTCAACCTGCTGCAGTCAGCGTTGAACCTGGAGGAGGGGCTGGAGAATCTTCGCTATAATCATGTAGTGGTTGCAACGGATGCGGATGTTGACGGAATGCATATCCGCTTGTTGCTCCTGACTTTTTTTCTGCAGTTTTATCCTGACCTCGTTCGTAACGGCCATCTCTTTATTCTGCAGACACCGCTCTTCCGTGTCAGGAACAAGCAGAAGACCTTCTATTGCTATTCGGAAGAGGAGAAACAACAGGCTATAGAGAAACTGGGAAACAATCCTGAAATCACGCGCTTCAAGGGGTTAGGAGAGATTTCGCCTGATGAGTTCAGCTATTTTATCGGGTCCAACATCCGACTTGACCCTGTTCTGCTGTCAAAAGATTCTTCCATTCAGGAAGTCCTTGCGTTTTATATGGGAAAGAATACTCCTGAGAGGCAAGGCTTTATCATCGACAACCTCCGGATAGAAAATGATTTCCTGTTGAATCCGCAGCTGAACTAATCCTGTTTTCTTTCCAGCGGCCAGTAGTGTGTGGAGATTTTCATTCCCTTCTCCCGTTTTTTTATCAGGTCTTTCAGTTCGAAAAGCATATGGTGATTTACCTCTTCTGCCATGGGAAGAACAAATTTCTTTGTTTCGTCGATATACTTTTTGATGAATTCCTTGTCAAAGATGTCAGAATGGAGGTCGGTGAGGTTACTGATGCGGTCAGCACATTTTAAAATCTTGGCATTGGTAGATCCTTTTGCCCGAATTCGCTCCAGGTAGTCAGGTTTTGATTCATCCTCCTGCCGGGTTACCTCCATCACCAGATCATAGACTTTCGGACCATCCTCATCGAGATTCACGATCTCTTCCCTGGAGACGCATTTGACATCTTCAAAGATGTCGTGAATCATTGATGCCTTTAGCAGCACCGGATCGATGTAGTGATAATCCAGAAGGATGGCAAAGGTGCCGAACGCATGCCGGAACTGATTGCCTCCGACATACCTGAACTTTCCGCGCAGGGCGGTACTTTTTTGCACATACGGCGCCATCACAAGTTGTTCCAGCGCTTTTTCCTCATAATTCTCCATAAAGTGACAGATATGCGTTTCCAATATGATTGATGATGTCGGTGGCCGTAAGTGCCTCCTGACCAGCGATGCCGGCAGCGAGATCTCCGGCCAGGCCATGCAGGTAGACTCCCAGCAGTGCGGCTTCAAGCGGGGGATATTTCTGGGCGATCAATCCGGCAATCAATCCGGTCAAAACGTCGCCGCTTCCTCCGGTAGCCATTCCAGGATTTCCGGTAGTGTTAAAGAAACAGTTGCCGTTGGGGGTTGTGATTGCCGTATAGGCTCCTTTCAATAGGATATAGCACGAATGCCTGAATGAGAGGTCTCTCTGCAACTGGTTACGGTGAAAGTCGTCTGTTGCTTTGCCTGCGATCCGTTCAAACTCTTTGACGTGAGGGGTCAGGATACATCCGGGCGGTAAGAAGCTCAGCCAGGTTTTGTTTTCTCCCAGGATAGTGATGGCATCGGCATCAATGACCATAGGGAGTCCAGCCTGGATGAGCTGCTTGAACGCTTCCACGGTCGGTTTTTCCATGCCGATACCGGGACCGACGGCAATAGCTGTATAGCCTGACAGATCAGGTACCTCGCTAAAATATTCTTCATTAGGATCGATCACGATCATGGCTTCCGGTACAGCTGTTTGAAGGATATCCACTGCTGATCGGGGAACTCTGACCGTCACAAGACCGGAGCCAGATCGCAGGCATCCTCCGGCAGCCAGGATCGCTGCTCCCATTTTCCCTTTTCCACCACAAACAAGCAGGGCGTGGCCGAAGGTTCCCTTGTGGTCGAATTTATTGCGCTTCCGCAGCAGGGGCTTGACACTGGCGGCTGTCACCATGAAATTTTTCACCTCGACGCGGGACAGGAACTCGAAGGAAAGTCCGATATCAAGCAAGACCCATTCTCCGATATACGGGTCATTTTCGGGAAAGAAGAATCCCAGCTTTGGCGGCGCAAAGGTCAGGGTATAATCTGCGCGGATGATCACAGGGGTATCTGCTCCATTTACTGTTTTATCAATAAAAAGGCCCGAAGGAACATCAATGGAGACAATCAGTTTTTCCAACTTATTGACAAAGTCGATGAGTTGTGCATGAACCCCTGTGACCGGTCGTGTCAATCCGCTCCCGAACAGGGCATCGATGACGACTACCTCTCCTGTGATCTTTCCCCAGGGAGGGAAAGGAATATTGTTCCCCTCCGGCTGGGTTGTTTCAGGGAGGAGAACTATTCTGGATTGCCCGCCTGGTTTCCTGATAAACCGGTTATAATTGATCGTACAACTGGGGGAGAGTTTTTTCTTATCGCCGATGAGGAATACCTCTACATCGTACCCGCGATCAACTAACATCCGGGCAATAGCCAACCCGTCACCTCCGTTATTGCCCGACCCGGCGATCACTTTTACCTGGTGCGATGATGGAATGTGCTGATAAAGCCATTCAAAGCACTTTCGGGCAGCCCGTTCCATCAAGTCAATATCTTTAACAGGCTCATGTTCAATTGTATAAGCGTCTGCCTCGCGAATTTTTTCGACAGGTAAGATCTTCATGACTAATCGATCATTCCCCAAAAGGGCATCGTGATAAGAATTCCGAATACAACCAGGATGATGATTACTGTAAAGATGATGGCAACGGTCAGACCGATAAGGGCACATATCCGGCCGGCCTTCAGATTGTTGTAGGAACTGAGTGTGTACTTCGACGAATTGCTGGTATAGAGGGCCATGTCTTTACCCGCCAGAACAAGTGCTATAATACTAAGGATCACACCAACGAACGAGAGATACCAGATACTGAAAACGATGGAGAGGATACCGAGAGTCAGAACGACAGTGGAGTTGGGGAGGTTTTGCTGGAGCGGTTGCAGGAACACATTATCCTGGCCGGTTTCGGGAGGTGCATTTTGTTCTTCCATAATGCTGGATATTTAAAAAGGATAAGGTAAAGATAGATATTTTTTTGATTTCTTAGAAGTAGAGCGGATGAAATATGAACTCACCTTTGGTATTGTATTCAATTGCCGGGAAGGGAATCTTGATCAGGTTCAGGATAGTAAAAATCCCCTTCAACGTTTTTGACCTGGTTGGAATCTTCGTCAGATCCACATCCAGCGACAAGAAAAATTTCCTGTAACGGTCAAACTCCGGCACGTTGACCCCCAGGCCTTCGGCTCCGTACCCGACAGCGATATTCAACCATGCCGGGAACCTGGAGTGTTTTGGGAGAAATGAATGGATATTTCCTGAAAGCCAGAACGACATTCCATTATAGTCTTTTACCAGGTTCTGGACGATGTTTGTGCCCAGGAGGTCAGGGTTATACTGGGGATATTTGCTAGGATGGTATGAATATTTGATCAGAAAACGTTGCTCATGCCAGCCTAATTGTTGTCCCATGAAAAGGAGGCAACCGGCTGTATTGGCAGCCAGGTCTCCGGGGGAAAACCCCCAGCCGGCTGAAAACCCGTCGAGGATCTCAATGTTGAGCATAAAGGCATAGGAGAGCAGGGTCCCGAAAAGAATTGAGCGTTTTTCCTTCACCCCTGCCCACCGGTAGGATGAGTAAACGATGCTACTCAGGTAGTAAGAGGAAAAGAAATGTCCCATCTTGTCCATCTGAAGCCATTCACTGTTGTCATTGAAAAAATGAAAATTGGTCTGAGGATAATCTTTATACCAGAGAAAATAGAGCCCGGTCATCGACCCGGCGTAGATGGCTCCCTGAGTAGTCAGCACTCCGATAAGCCTTCCTTTGCGGAGGGTGTCGGGAAAGAGGGGATTGGGATCAGGAACTCTTCTCTGTGCCTGTATGTTCAGGGAGAGAAGAAGGAGTAAAAGGACGATCCAGGAATGTTTCACAAAGCTCCACAGAGCATTTCCTTCATGGTACGTTGTGCATTCTTCGTGGACCTCCGTGATATGACTCAAGGTGTTCTTCAACTGTCGTCAAGGTATTATTTTCGTTCTTGCTTCGCTAATGCTTTTTGGTAACGCCGTGCATTCCTGTTGTGCTCTGCCAGGGTAGAGGAAAAGAGGTGGTATCCTGAAAAGTCCTCTTTGGCACAAAAGTACATGTACTCATGATGCCGGTAATTCAATACTGCGTCAATGGATGCAATGGATGGAAGGCAGATCGGGCCAGGAGGGAGACCATTTAGTTTATAAGTGTTGTATGGAGAATTGATCAGTTTGTGCCTGTCAAGAACACGGGTGATTGTAACATCGTTCCAGGCAAAGATCAGGGTGGGATCGGCCTGAAGCGGCCATTTTTTTTGAAGGCGATTGATATAAACACCTGCAATCATAGGTTTCTCATCGTTTTTTGCCGTCTCTTTTTCAATGATCGATGCCAACGTTACCACCTCCGGGATGCTCAATTTGATGGAATCTGCTTTTTCTCTCCGGCCTCCCTCCCAGAATTTTTTCGATTCTTTTGCCATTCGTGCGATGAACTCTTCGGCAGTGGAGTTCCACCACATCTGGTATGTATTGGGAATCACCATCGTGAAAAGGGTCCCGGGCGTAACCCCATAACGGGCGAGAAGTGTGTCATTCGAAAAAACATTCAGCAGGTTTACGCTGTCTGCTTCAATCTGACGGGCAACCTTTCCTGCCAGTTCTTCCCGGTTTCTGATAGAATGAAACGTAACGTTAACCGGTGTCTGCAATCCGCGGATGAGCAGATCTACCAGGTCGCGGGCGCTCATTCTGTTGTTCAGCCGGTACCTCCCGGGTTTGAAGAATTGATCGAAATTTCCCAGTTCAACATAGTTTTCAAAGAGGTTCTTTCTGACGACATACCCATGAAGGTATAAACTGTCTTTCACTTCGCTGTAAGGAGCTCCTGTCGGAATATAGAGCCACGCATGGTCCAGATTTCCAAGGTCAATAACGGCAGAATGGGTCCTGAAATAGAGCCGTTCACCTCCGATCATCAGGATTGCAACAAGAATAAATGGGGCGATACGCAGGAACAGGATGCGGAAGAATAGTCGCATAAGAATCACAAAATCAATTGGTACATATATTCATCCAGCCACTCTTCTCCTGTATTGATCCATTTTTTCTTATGCCCGCATCGGAGGAATCCGATCGTTTCGAAGATATGGATACTGACAAGGTTTTCTGAGGAGATATTACAGAAAAGCTGATTCAGATGGAGCCCTTCGGAAGCATACCGGACGAGGATCTTGAGAGATTCTGCGGCATACCCTTTTCCCCTGAACTCTTTGGCGATCATGATCCCAACGCCTGCCCGCAAATGCACAGGCTCAAATTCGAACAGGTCGATGGTTCCTATGGTAACCGCAGGGGCTTCTTCATCCGGAAGGGAGATCATCAACCTGAGTTGCCGGGCTGAAAAAATATCCCGCTTGGCATTCAGCACATATTCTTCGATCTCAAAGCGTGAAAAAGGAGTATATGTATTGCTCACTTTCCATACTTCTGTATTGTTTTCCCACTTTAGAAGCTGATCAACATCAGAGGGTTCAACAGCACGGAGTAACAAACGGGGGCCATGTAAAAGGTTATCGGTCATTGGTTGCTATGAAATTAAGGTCATTATAGTCATTAAGGGAAAAAGAATCTATGTTGCATTTTACATCTTACATCTTACGTCTTACATCTTACGTCTTACGTCTTTCGTCTCACGATTCACCTCAATCTCTCCTTTGAAAACAAACTCCGCCGGCCCTTCCAGCCAGATGTCGGTAAACCGGTCGGCTTCATGCCGGAAGGTCACTGTGAGCAATCCTCCCCGGGTTTCAATCCGGATGCTGTCCCGGGTTCCCGGGATCTCCACTCCGATCCGGGATGCCGGATACCTGATGCCGGATGCCTGATGATCGATCCCGTGTGCCTCATGCCTCATGGCTTGTAGCTTTATGATGGCATAGGCCAGCGCCGCAGCCGTCACACCGGTACCGCACGAAAGGGTCTCATCCTCCACTCCGCGTTCATAGGTTCTTACGAAAAGATGATTATTTTCCAGGATCTGGACGAAATCGACATTGGTGCCTTCTGGTTCGAACACTGTATCATATCTGATCTTCCGGCCTTCTTGCCCCACATCGATTGCAGATGTGTCTTCCATAAAAATCAGGCAATGAGGGGAACCGGTGTTGATAACGAATGACGAGGGACGAGGGACGAGGGACGAGGTATGATATATGATTTTGGATTTTGGATTTTGGATTTTGGATTTCAGCTCTTGGATCTTTGATTTGTCGATGTCTGACATTTTCAGCCGGATACTGGTTATTTCCCCGATCTTATTTATGATCTCTGCCGTGTGCTCTCCGTCGATAGCAGTAAATCTGGCGTTGAATTTGATCAAATCAAGGGATCTCGCAAAGGCCGTGATACATCGTCCACCGTTCCCGCACAGGGTGCTTTCGTTCCCATCGGAGTTGTAATACGACATCCCGAAATCATAACCCTCCCGAGTGTTCAGAAACATGAGCCCGTCGGCGCCAATCCCAAGGTGACGGTCACAGAGGAGGGCTATCTGATCCCTGGTTAACCGGATGTTCCCTCCCCTGTTATCAATCAGGATGAAATCATTGCCGGTGCCATGGTATTTTGAGAAAGCCAGTTTCATCACTGCAAAGCTAACGAAATTTTATGCCCACGCGAAATAGCTGTTTCAGATGATTTTTCAAACCCTTATCGTGGGATTTCCGGGATTTACCGATAACTTCTTTTCACAGGGATGGATGAAATGTATTTTTGCTCCGAAAAAAATGTCTAATTTTAACATCTGAAAATAATGAACTCATTCATTGAAAAGCATTTCGAAAATCATTCGGAAAAGCACCCAATCGGTAGGCGTATGAAAAAATATGCTCTTGGAACGGTTGTGATCCTGGCAGGAATAATCCTCCTTGGTTTGAATTTTGGCTTTATTCCATCTACATGGAGATCAATAGTTTTCTCCTGGCAGATGCTGTTAATAGCAATCGGAGTAATCAGCCTTTTCGGAAGGGATAGTTATATCCCGGGGGTTATCCTGATCCTGATCGGGGGAATCTTTATCATTCCCCGGTTTGGATACCTGCCATTCAGCATCCATAGCTTGTTCTGGCCTGCCCTCTTGATAGCCCTGGGATTGATTGTACTGTTCAAAGGATTCAAGCCACACGGATTCAAAAGAAATCAGGAAGATTTTGTCGTCGAAGACGGGTACATCAACGAAGAGACGATTTTCGGCGGGACCAAGCAAAAAGTGATTCACCAGGAATTTAAGGGAGGGAAGATCTCCTGTATTTTCGGAGGCGCGGAAATTGACCTGACCAGCTCTGTTCTTGCTCCCGGCGAACACATCCTTGAAATCACCGCCATCTTTGGTGGAGCTTCTGTGATTGTCCCTGCCGACTGGAAAGTGATCGTTAAAAATTCTTCTTTCCTTGGAGGGTTTGAAGATAAACGGCGGTTCATCAAAGAAAGTACAGATCCTACACGGGTACTGATCGTTAAAGCGGAAGCTGTTTTTGGGGGTGGTGAGATTAAATGTTATTAATCTTTTCATGGATGCAGCATCCTGTATTTAAAAGTACAAAGGCAATTCTGATCTATTTCGGGGTCTGGATCTTTTTAGCAGGGATCCAGTTCTCTATGTTGGTTTTTCAATATCATTTTCCTTTAGAGATTGCCTTGGCAGATGGGTTGGTGTTCAACCTGGTTTTTGCACTGATCGGCCTTCCGATGTGGTTCATTGTGAGGTATAGCGCTCCGTCGTCGAAAAACAGGTTTAATATTTTTTTC
>JAFGNY010000341.1 GCA_016926765.1 Bacteroidales bacterium
AACAAGCACTCAGAACTTTGATGCGGCTTCGGCAGGAGTCTATTTCGGTTTGGGCAGAAGGTTTAACTTTTCACTCACGATTGGCTACTGATAAACAAGCGGACAAGCGGACAAGCGGACAAGCGGACAGGTAAAGTCGAGGCATGCCTCGACTCAACTAACGAAAAGTAAAAACATATCGATAACAATGAAGAAAGTTTTGATTTTTTTGGGAGCGGCGCTGCTCACGATGCCGTCGGTTGTTGCCCAGAGCACCATTGCTGAGGCGCGGGCCCTGCCTCTTGGAACCACCGTGACTGTAAAGGGGGTGGTGACGAATGGCGCTGAGTTAGGGACGATCCGTTATCTCCAGGATGCCACTGCCGGGATCGCAGCCTACAGCTACTCGATGAGCGCTGTAAAACGGGGAGATTCCATCACGGTAACCGGGGTACTGAAAAACTATAACTACCTGCTGGAGCTCGATCCGGTGAATTCGTTTACCGTGCTGGCAGAGGGCAAACCGCTGCCCATCCCTCAGGTGATCACCCCGAACCAGATGAACGAATCCTATGAAGCGGAGATCGTCAGGATCAACCATGTGCTGTTTTCCAATGCCGGAGGAACGTTTGCCGGAAATACCAACTATACGATTACGGCAGGAGGGGAGTCGGCACAGATCCGGATCAACAACAATTCGCCTCTGGTTGGAGAGATTATCCCCTCGGGCGAAGTCGACCTCACCGGCATCTGCTCACAGTTCTCCTATACCAGCTCCACGTCGGGGTATCAATTGCTCCTGCGGGATACAGATGATATCCTGTCGGGAAGCTCCATCCACATCGTCTCCCCGGTAAGTCCTTCTGCGATTACTACCACCTCCTTTACGCTGAGCTGGGAAACGGACATTGACGGATCGACGGAACTCTATTATGGCTTTACGCCGGATCTTGAACTCGGACATCTGTCAACAACTGCTACCGGAACTGCCCATTCCATAGATATTCATTCGCTTGCCCCCTCCGACCTGGTTTACGTGAAGGTCTTCAGCGTGGCGGGACAGGATACGGCTTTCGGACCGGTAAGGCCCTTCATCACGGCCTCAGTCTCAACCGGCGATTTCAAGGTCTATTTCACCGCATCCGTCGACCACTCTGTTTCAACCGGTACCGATGCGATCTTCCTGGATGCCTCGGCCGATGATACGATCATCCAGTACATCAACCGGGCGAAATATACCATTGATGTAGCGATCTATAACTTCAGCATCCAGGGGATCTCAAACATCGCCAATGCGTTGAACCAGGCATTCTTCCGCGGGGTGGCCGTGCGGGTGGTGACAGACGGATCGGCCGGAAACAGCGGGATCCCTGAGCTGACCGGAGGGATCAAGAAGATTGCACGCCCGGCGGGCGACGGGATCATGCACGACAAATTCATGATCATCGACGGAAAATCAACCGACCCGCTGGACCCGATCGTGTGGACGGGCTCCTGTAACTGGACCGATCAGAATATCAACACCGATGACAACAATATCCTGTTCATCCAGGATATGAGTCTGGCCAAGGTTTATCTGCTTGAATTTGAAGAGATGTGGGGTTCCACAACGGTCAATCCGGATCCGTCCAAAGCAAAATTCGGCATCGATAAAACCGACAACACCCCTCATGAGCTGATCATCGGAGGGAAACGGGTAGAGGTGTGGTTCAGTCCGTCGGATGGCGTCAACAGCGTGATCATCAACCACATCAATCAGGCGGATGCCGATATCGAAGTATTTACCATGCTGATCACCCGCGATGATATTGGCGATGCCCTGTACGACCAGGCTGTTGCCGGCATCGATGAACGCGTGGTAATCGACAATTCAAGCACCAGCGGCGCCACAGTGGTGGAAACCCTGACAAACATCCTCGGGAACCGGTTCAGGGAGTTCGGCGAACCGGGCCTCCTGCACAGCAAATGCATGATTGTCGACCAGTCGGAAGCCTCTTCCGATCCGTTGATTCTGACAGGCTCACACAACTGGAGCAGTTCGGCCGATCAGAAAAACGATGAAAACACTCTGATCATCCATGATGCCGGAATCACGAACCTCTATTACCAGGATTTCAGTGAACGCTACCTGAACGGGATTCCGGTGAACCAGCAGACGATCCTGAACCTGGGTCCCGACCAGGAGGTATGTGCCGGAGTTGACGTGATATTGGATGCCGGAAAGTTCGACACCTACAACTGGTCTACCGGAGATCTCGGAGAGATCGCCACGATCGATTCATCGGGAGTGGGCTTCGGGACGAAGATGGTCTGGTGCAGGGTCAGCGATGAATATGGATATCAATGGGATACGGTATATATTACCTTCAAGGATTGCTCGGCAATCTTCGAACAACAGGAGGGAATCACCGGGGTGAACCTCTTCCCTAATCCAACGGACGGGGAGTTTACCCTTGCATTTCAGTCGCTCTATCAGGGAACGGTTACGATCGAATTGAGCTCCCACGAAGGCAGGACTATCGAGAAAATGGAGAAAGAGGTGACGGTTGGGGAGAATACGATTTTCTTCCACCGGCAGGATCTGCCTCCGGGTCTTTATTTTCTGAGAATCAGATCCCCGTATCATTCCATCACCCGTAAGATCATTAGTTTACAGTAGGAAAGCTGCCGTCAGGACAATAGAGTAAACGCCAAGGCGTTATTAGAAAAACCGTATCGAAAAAAAATCCCGTGTCAGACAGTTTAGTCATCATCCCCACCTACAACGAAAAGGAGAATATCGAAGCGATCATCCGGAAGGTATTCTCCCTGGAGAAGGAGTTTAACATCCTCATCATTGAGGATAATTCACCTGACGGCACTGCCGGAATAGTCAGGAAGCTGATGGCCGGGTTCCCCGGGCGTCTCTTTATCGAGGAACGAAAAGGGAAACTTGGGCTTGGCACCGCCTATATTCATGGATTCAGGTGGGCGCTGAAACACGGCTATGAATTCATTTTTGAGATGGACGCCGACTTCTCACACAACCCCGAAGACTTGTTACGACTTTACGATACGGCAAAGAACCACGGAGGAGATCTGGTGATCGGCTCACGGTACATCACAGGTGTGAACGTCGTGAACTGGCCTATCGGGCGCGTGCTGATGTCGTATTATGCATCGAGTTATGTGAGGCTGATCACCCGGATGAAAGTTCGCGATACCACCGCCGGCTTCAAGTGTTACAAGCGGGAAGTGCTGGAAGCAATTGATCTGGATAAGATCCGGTTTATGGGATATGCATTTCAGATTGAGATGAAATTTATCGCCTGGAAGCTGGGATTCAACATCATTGAGGTCCCGATCATCTTTACCGACCGCACATTGGGTACCTCAAAAATGAGTAAAGGAATTTTCAAAGAGGCCATTCTGGGTGTGATCAAATTGAGGTACCGGGGCATGACAGGGAAGTACAAACGGGTGAAAGCATAGCATGAAAGGTTTTCTGATCCAAAACGCCACGATTGTCAACGAAGGAAAGATAGTCAAAGGCGATGTGTTTGTGGAGGGAGAACGGATTTCCGGCATCCGGCATCCGGCATCCGGGACTCCGGGATCCGGGATCCCGGTCATCGACGCCACGGGCAAATTTCTTCTCCCCGGCGTCATCGATGACCAGGTCCATTTCCGTGACCCGGGACTTACGGCGAAAGGGGATCTTTCAACCGAAAGCCGGGCGGCTGTTGCCGGAGGCGTAACCTCTTTCATGGATATGCCCAATACCATTCCGCAGACGACTACCCTCGAACTGCTGGAGAAGAAATTTGACCTTGCTGCAGGAAAATCCCTGGCGAATTATTCCTTTTTTTTCGGAGCTACCAACGACAACCTGGAAGAGGTCAAACGCCTTGATCCGCGGAAAGTTTGCGGCGTGAAGGTTTTCATGGGGGCATCCACGGGGAATATGCTGGTGAATCAGCAAACGGCGCTGGAAGGGATTTTTTCTCAGAGTCCGGTACTGATTGCGATCCATTCTGAGGATGAGGAGATTGTTCAGGCCAATATCCGTGATTTCCGGGAACGTTACGGAGAGGATATCCCTGTCGAAGCGCATCCCCTCATCCGCTCGGCAGAAGCCTGTCTGCGTTCGTCGGAACGGGCAGTGGCATTAGCCCGGAAACACGGCTCCCGCCTACATATCCTGCATCTCTCGACAGCGCTGGAATTGCCCTTGCTTGACAAGGGAATGCCTCTTCGTGAGAAAAAAATCACCGGAGAGGTTTGCATTCACCATCTCTGGTTCAATGACACGGATTATGCGCGGTTGGGTTCAAAGATCAAGTGGAACCCGGCTATCAAGACCAGGGAGGATCAGCAGGCATTGCTGGCAGCCCTTCTTGACGGAACGATCGACCTGGTGGCTACCGACCATGCTCCTCACCTCCCGGAAGAAAAATCCAGGCCATACTTCACCTGCCCGTCCGGGGGACCGCTGATCCAGCATAGCCTGGCAGCCATGCTGGAAATGCATCTTCAGGGAAAGATCCCGCTGGAGGTGGTGGTGCAAAAAATGGCACATAACCCCGCCGAACTCTACCGGATCCACAAGAGGGGCTATATCCGGGAAGGCTATTTTGCCGATCTTGTGTTGGTTGACATGAAATCTCCCCGGACGGTAACGCCTGAGAACATCTTTTACAAATGTGGCTGGTCGCCTTTCGAGGGAGAAACCTTTCAGTCATCGGTTATTGCCACCTGGGTGAATGGTCAGTTGGTTTATCAGAACGGGAAATTTAATGAAACACACAAAGGACAACGATTACATTTTTATTATGAATAGCATCCCAATGATTATTCCGGCATTGGCCTTTCTGGTATTGATCTCCTGTTCCCCCCGGAACAAGGTGGTGGAAGAGACCTATCCTGACGGATCCCCCCGGCGCGAATGTGAATACAGGGGAACCGGCGACAAGAAAGAGCTGCTGAAAGAGACTTTTTTTTATGCCAACGGCCAGATAGAAATGACCGGCGCATACCTCCAGGGAGAACGCAACGGAAATTGGATCTACTACTATGAAAACGGCAATGTGTGGAGCGAAGGGAGCTATAAGAACGGGAAAAACAACGGCAAACGGTTGACCTATTTTGAGAATGGCCGCCTCCGCTACGAGGCCTGGTACAAAGATAACGAACGGGTGGGCCTGTGGAAATTTTACGACCAGGCCGGCAACCTGATCAAAGAGGTTGACTACACCCACCCACTGTAGAGGCGAGGCATGCCTCGCCTCTACGGATATTGCAACACCACATAAACCGGCAGGTGGTCGCTGAATCCTCCAAGATAACCCCGCTTGTACTCATAACTTCTGAGAGGGACAGCTTCCTTGTCATCACCGGGACTTAAACTTGTCGAACCTTTTTTTCCGCTCTGTTCCAGCATCCATGACTGGTTAAATACAGTCCCTTCCGGAGGATTGATGACCGGAATGTTGCCTTTCTTCCTGATCAGCAGGTTTCCCGAAACAATGATCTGGTCAAACAGGTCCCAGTCGCGGTACCACAGCGTTCCAGACCCTTCCTGGTATTTTTTGTAGAACAGGTTATATAACTCCCCGGATGCCGGTTTTTTCTCCACCGGCAACGCTTCCAGGGCAAGGGTAACGCTCTCATCGGAAGGTTCATCGTTCAGGTCGCCCATGATCAGGATCCGTGTGGAGGGATCCAGGGTAAAGAGGGAGTCAACGGCATGCCGTAACATAGCAGCATTTTCAAGCCGTTTCGGGCGGGTCTTCTCTTCTCCCCCCGACCGGGATTTCCAGTGGTTGACAAAAAGATGAAGCGTATCACCGGCCGGACCGAGCAGCCTGACATACAGGATATTCCGGGTGCTGAACTCAAGGGATGAAGCCAGCGCCTGATGGGATAGGTACCTCAGTTTATCCTTCCGGAAGATCAGCCCTACATCAATTCCCCGGGGATCTGATCCCTCTTCAAGCAGAACCTGATAGGGAGCCTGTCGAAGGGGTGTTTGACGAATCAGGTCCTCCAGAACCTCCCGGTTTTCAACCTCGGCGAAACCAATGACAGCCGGCAATTCCAGACTATCGACGGCAACAAGAACCTTTCCCAGGTTGGCCAGCTTGTGATGATAACGTTCACTGTTCCACTCTTTCTCCGATGCGGGAAGGAATTCATTGTCGTTCTTGTGCTTGTCGTCAATGGTATCGAAGAGATTCTCGACATTGTAAAATACCACCTTCAACTCCTGCTTCCCCTTTTGTCCGAACCCCGGAAAAACCAGGAAAAAAGCAAGGCAAAAAGAAAAAAAACTTTTCAGCATATTCGATAAAACTTACAACCGGCAACCGGTATCCGGCAACCGGCATCCGGCATCCGGCATCTCAGACTAGTCTGTCACAATCACCAGGTATTTTGTAATACTCCAGAAGGCTTTAGGATCGGTGATCTGCAGGGCCTGAACCAGTTTTTTGTCTCCGGTAAGCTTGTAGGAAGAGGTCGGATGTTTGGAGAGGACTTCGGCTTTCTTGCTCAGGATCGGGATCTCCGTCGTTTTGCGGAGGTCGATACGGGTAAAGCCATCTTTTTTGAAGTCGTCGAGAAGTTCTTTTCCTTTCAGCAGGCCACCTTTGATCACGCCGTTATCTTTCAGCTCTTTTGCTGTGCCGATGATATAATAGGCTGTGTTCAGAGCAGTAGTTTGCTGGTCGATGGTTTCGGTCTGGGTAGAGATCTGTTCCGACTGCTGCCTGACGGTCTGGGAAAGGTTGTCGATCTGCAGGTTTGCTTCCTCAATGGTGATATTCATCTTGGCCAGTTTGTCGCGCAGTTCAGCAATCTCGGCATCTTTGAGGATAATTTCTTTATTTACCCGGTCCACCAGTTTCTGGAGTTCGTCGACCTTCAGATCTGAATTTTTAATTTTCCGTTGCAGGGCATTCAGTGTCTCCCTGTTTTTTAACATCAGGGAATAGATTGTCTGGATGTCGCTTTTAATCTGTTCTTTCGCAGAGACTTTCAGTTCGCCTCCCCGGTCGGTTGTGAGTGAGATGATATTTTCTTTCATTTTAATGGTATCCAGCGTGCTCTGAATATCATTGATGGAAGAGATGAAGTCGTTGATGGCTTCGTCTTTCTGTAGTGCCTGGGTCATCAGGCTGTCATTACGTGATTGCAATTCTTCAGCCTGTCTTTTTGCCTCACGCCCGCAGGCAAAGAAAACGGGGATCATAAGAAGCAGGAGATACTTTTTCATGACAATTTTTTTTGATTTTCAACAAAGGTAGGAAGAAATAAGTCCGTTTGTATTGACGAATGATAAAAAGTATCTATTCCGCCATGTGTGATGAGGTGGGTGAAGGGAGGGTCAGGAGAAACAGCTCTGCTGATCCGTTTTCGATCCGGAAGGGGACTTTTTCGATATTCCAGACATAGACTTTCAGATTAGAGGCGCCAGGTGGAATGCGGGAAAGGAAGAACCCGTTTTTAAACTGCTTTGTCGATTCATTCCAGGCAGGTCTGAACCAGTAGAGTGAAACCCTCTCGTATTGGACAGACTTGCCGGTTGAATCACTGACCTCGGCCACCATCCATGTGTGAAACGGTTCCACCGGAGAGAAGATCTCCGCAGTAATTCCAACATAGGCCGATTGCCCTGCCACGTCGGGGAGTTTTCCTGAATAGAGCTGGAAAAACTCATGTTCTATCATGCCGGGGGTGTGGATCCCGCGGGCCTGTATAATCAGCCTCCTTTGAGCCGGAGCTATTCGCTTCAGCAGGTAACGGTGATTCACAGAGGTTGAATCGACGATCAGGTAATCCTCTCCAAAAAAGGCCAGATCTCCGGAATCAGCAATCTGGAAGTCGGAAAATTTCTCCGGATAGTTCGTGAAGGAGATCTGAGACTCGGTTCCATCCGCACAAAAATCATAGAATGACCAGCAAAAATGAGTCAGCCTTTTACCGCTGACAATTGGCGGATACTCTCCCGGCTGATGACTCGTTTTAACTGCCTGATAAAAGCCGGGCGGGATCAGGTCTTCGATATAAAAACTGGCATGCGACAAGTTCAGATGGGTGAAAAAATGGATCGGGATGAGGGTCAGCGGGATCAGCGATATCAGGGCTGCTTTTGACCGGAGAAGCCGTGAAAGGTCATCCATTGCAAAGCAGAGCGCCCCGATAAACAAAGGATAGAGAAAGAGAGCCACCCGGTTTTCGGGATAATTCACCCGGAACACCATGTGCAGCAGGATGGCCCCCGCCAGGTTGCCTGAGAGTAGGATGAGATAAATAAGTTTCGGTGAAAATAATTGTTTCTCTTTTGCCAGCCGGATGATTGCCACTGCCAGGATCAGGCTGAAAAGGAGCACCACGAGGATCAGCAGCAGGCTGTTCCCGGAGGAGAACAGCTTTGAAACAAGCGAAAGGATGGTATCTTTCCAGATTCCGTTGCTTCCTCCTGTATACAACAGCCCTTTTGCCCTGAATTCAAAGGAGATCATGGTAAAAAGTATCAGGAAAGGAATGCCGGTGATGATGATCCAGCCCAGGGAGGTGATTCGTTGTTTCAGGGAGGAAAATTGGCCGGAAAACCCGGTGAACAGAATCAGGTAGATGATTATCAGAAGGTAAGTATTGACAAGGCTCAGGTTCGCCAGGGTGGCGAAAGCGCTCCACAGGATCACAGAGAGAAGCCGGCGAAGGGAAAAATGTTCCGTCATCCGGATGAGGTAATAGAGGGCAGGCATCATGAGTGCCATGGAGATGCCATATCCCCGTGAGAGGCTGAAAAACTCGATCAAGCCATGAGCCATCAGGAGTGAAGTCATAAAGGCCCATTGTACCAGGGGCTGGGTGAAAAAAATTCTGCTTCTCCAGACGTAGAGACAAAACAGGGGAAACAACAACAGGTTCGCCAGCCGGATCACCAGGGGGGATAACCCGAAGATCCTGTAAAAAAGAGAGGATAAAGCTGAATTGAGGATGTGGTTGTTGGCATCCCAGTGGGCAGTATAGGGAAGAAATTTGGCGATCTGGATGTAATTGTGAAACGTGGCAATTTCATCATGGACAAGCGGGATAAAAAGGGCCCGGAGCCAGAGGTAGATCCAAAGGAGGAAAGCCAATGCCAGGAAGACACAGAGGGAATACTTAGGCTTCATAGATGTGGAAAAACAGGAAACGAAAATACGGTTTTCCCGGTCGTCAATGGCCGGATATCTGCTATTTTGTAACCTGGATGCTCAGATGGGTCATATCGTCTCCGGAGATGAGGGATACGGTAATTTTTCCTTTCTCACCGGTTACTGTCCCGCCTTCATCCATGATGACCTTCACGGTCTTGAATCCTTTTTCCTTTAAGGCGGCAGAGTATTTCTCCACGGCATCTTTGGGCACATCCGCGAAATGAATCCCCCAACCGTAAACTTCATCCGTCTCTGTGGCTGTTGTGCCATGAATCTCTCCAAAGGTAAACTCAGGAACATCCTCAGGGATTCCCTCAGGCCATTGATTGCCGGCGGTATTCAATTCCGTCTTGTAATTATCTCCTTCAATGGTGACGTTCTGACCATTGATATCCACTTCAGTTTTTTCTCCGGAGGAATTTTCAATCACTGTCTCCAATGATTCTTCGCGGGCTTTGTCACCAGCACTCTGACAGCCGGGCAGTCCTGCCAGGACCAGCACGACCGATACCGTGCCTGCAAGCAGTTGGGATAAAAAGATTTTTTTCATAGATGCACAGTTAACGATTTATAAAGTAAAGTTATGAAAAATTAGAAATGGATTGATTCCTGATCCCATGTTTATTTTTGTTTTGCAGAGCTCTTGATAACCAGGGGGATCTCATAGGATATTACCAGGGTTTCGCAACCCGGATTTGGCTCATGAAGGCCGGCATTGGAAAGATGGGCGAGTTGAAATCCCAGCCGGGAGTCATTATTGAAGATCCAGGCCAGTTTGATCGAACTATGGAACTCAAGAAAAAATCCAAGATCCTTTTTCTCATCGGAGACAGTATATAATCCCGGTGCGAAGCTCAGTCGTAAGAGAAAATGCTTTTTGACCCGGATGGGAATGGTGATCCCGGCATAGATACACGCTTTGGCATATGTGTTGACAAAGACTCCGGCAAACGGATAGAAAAACCATAGTTTCCAGTCCGGGAAAAACTCCATCTCATAGAGGCCATGGTAGTACTCAGGCCTGGAAATATTGTACACGCCCAGGTTGAAAGAGAGCAGGTGAGGCTCTTTCTGAACCGTATCGTTCTGACTGACGGACGACAACGGAAGCAGGAATAGCAGCAGGACAAGGACCAGGCCGGGCTTCCACAATGCCATCATCATCCGGTACGTTATTTGTTTTCTTTTTCCGTGAGATACCCGAAGCGCTTCAGAATCTGTTCATTCTCACGCCAGTTTTTCTCAACTTTTACCGTCAGCCCGAGGAAGATGTGTTTTTCGAGGAACGCCTCAATCTCTTTACGTGCTTCCATTCCCAGTTTCTTGATTGATTTTCCCTGTTGCCCGAGGAGGATCGCTTTCTGGGATTCGCGTGAGACATAGATTGTTGCTTCAATCCGGTTAAGATGTTCCTCCTCGTTGAATGCATCAATGATCACTTCACAGGAATAGGGAACCTCCTCCCCGAAAAGCAGGAAGATCTTCTCACGGATGATCTCAGAGACGAAGAAACGTTCGGTACGGTCAGAAAGTTCATCTTTTGGATAGTATTCAGGTCCGTCGGGAAGCCGGTCGATGATCTGGTCCAGCAGTCTCCCCAGGTTGAAGGTATGGAGCGCCGATACCGGGATGATCTCAGCCTGGGGGAACTGCATCTTCCAGCGTTCAATCGACTGTTTCACAATGGCTTCTGAGGAGAGATCCACCTTATTGATCACCACGATCAACGGCGTGTTATTCTCCGTGAGTTTTTCCAGGATTTGTTGATTATCGAAAGGGGTATCGATTTCGGTAACCAGCAGAACCACATCGGCATCGGAGAGGGAAGCCATCACCGCCGACATCATGGAACGGTGAAGCATGTAATGGGGTTTGATGATGCCGGGGGTATCGGAGTAGACGATCTGAAACTCCTCTCCGCTGAGGATGCCCATGATCCGGTGGCGGGTGGTCTGGGCTTTCGGGGTGATGATGGAGAGGCGTTCCCCGACAAGGGCGTTCATCAGGGTTGATTTCCCTACGTTGGGATACCCGATGATGGATACAAATCCAGCTTTATGAACCATATTTTTGATGAAATTTGCATGGATCAGGAAACTTTCCTATATTTGTCTCCCTGTTCACGGACAAAAGTACTTAAAAATAGATTGCGGGGTGGAGCAGAGGTAGCTCGTTGGGCTCATAACCCAAAGGTCATAGGTTCGAATCCTGTCCCCGCTACAAGAAAAATGCGAAATGTGAAATGCGAAGTCTGAAATCATTCGCACCTCACACTTCGCATTTTGCATTTAGGACTTAGAATTTAGGAGTAAAATCATTTCCACCTCTTTATTTTAAACCGGATCGGTCATCTTCAGCAGGTCCGTTTCCTCAGGTTTAAACTCAACCAGCCTTTTTTCATTACCTTCGTACTTTAATTCAGATCTATGGCAATCTTAGCAATCGTCGGCCGTCCAAACGTAGGGAAATCCACGTTGTTTAACCGTCTTGTCGGAAGGCGTGAGGCCATCACCGACCTCACCAGCGGGGTGACCCGCGACCGTCATTATGGAAAATCGGATTGGAACGGGGTTGAGTTTTCGGTGATTGATACGGGCGGGTATGTGGATCAATCGGGAGATGTTTTTGAAGAGGAGATCAAAAAACAGGTTCGGATGGCAGTGGAGGAGGCCGATTGTATTCTGTTCATGGTAGACGCCCGGGAAGGCCTCACCGGGATGGATGAAGATTTGGCCGTTGTGCTGCGGCGTTCCAAAAAGCCGGTATTTCTGGTTGTGAACAAAGTGGACAGCAACAAACAGATTCATGATATTTCCGAATTCTACAAACTGGGTTTGGGTGAACTATACAGCATCTCAGCCGTCAGCGGCAGCGGCACCGGCGATCTCCTGGATGCGGTGGTGGCGTCATTCCCTATAGTAGAGACGAGGCATGCCTCATCTCTACGGGATCCCGAACCTGCTGACGATATCCCCGAAATTCCCCGTATCGCCATCGTCGGGCGTCCCAATGCGGGGAAATCCTCGCTGGTCAACCTGTTGCTGGGGAATGAGCGGACCATCGTCACTCCGATCCCGGGAACAACGCGTGATTCCATCCATTCGCGTTACAAAGCTTTCGGACTGGAGTTTCTTCTGACCGATACGGCAGGTATCCGGAAGAAGGCAAAGGTGAAGGAGGATATCGAGTTTTATTCTGTGATGCGGGCGATCAGATCGATCGAAAACAGTGATGTCTGCATCGTGATGGTCGATGCCGAACGGGGTTTTGAATCCCAGGATATCAACATCTTTTCATTGATTCAGAAAAATCACAAAGGGGTCGTTATCGTGGTCAATAAGTGGGATTTGATTGAAAAAGAGGCCAACACCCATAAGGAGTTTGAGCAAATGATCCGGGAGCGGATAGCTCCGTTTAAGGATGTGCCAATCCTTTTCACTTCGGTCATCCAGAAACAACGTATCCTGAAAGCAGTGGAGATGGCTGTGGCGGTCTTTAAACGGAAATCCACAAAGATTCCCACCAGGGAATTAAATGACACCCTGCTGCCGGTCATTGAGCAAAACCCTCCTCCCAGGGTAAAAGACAAACTTATAAAAATCAAATTCATTACCCAGCTCCCGAAAAACTACCCGATCTTTGTGTTTTTTTGTAACCACCCGCAATACGTTCGGGAGAACTATCAGCGTTTTCTTGAGAATCAGATCCGGGAGAAGTTCAACTTCAACGGTGTGCCTATTGAGATTTTCTTCAGACAAAAATAGAGGATGGAAGAGAGCCGGCGGATAGATAAATGGTTATGGGAAGTCAGGGTTTTCAAAACCCGTAACCAGGCTTCGGTCGCTTGCAGGTCGGGAAAGCTGAGGCTGAATGACCAGATTGTGAAACCCTCGCGTGAGTTGCACCAGGGAGACATTATACAATTCCACCAGGCTCCGATGACACGCTTGTTTAAAGTGCTTGATTTCCCGAAGAGCAGGGTGGGAGCTGGCCTGGTTGCTGACTTCATGGAGGAGCTCACTTCAGAAGAGGAGCTTCAAAAGCTGAAGAGGATGAAGGAGATCAATCATGAGTACCGGGAAAAAGGTATCGGACGGCCTACAAAAAGAGAGCGCCGTGAGATTGATGAATTGAAGAAACGATGGAAAGAATAATCCATGGGTAGGAAAAAGAGTCGTACCGAATCGTTGATCGAACTCGTGTTCCGCGACCGGAACCGGGAGTACGGCGCTTACCTTTTACGAAAAAGGTACCTGAAGACCCTGATCATTTCAGCTGTTACCGGAATCTCTCTCTTTCTTGTCATCGTGATCATCCCTTTTTTTATTTACCTGTTCCATGATATCCGGATGGATTATGAGATGGAATATATTTATGAAGTAGAGTACATCCCGTTCGCTCCTCCCGAAGATATCGAATTGGTTGAGATGGCCAAAGCTCATGCCTCTCCTACGGAAGAGCCTTTTCTTGAACCTGTCGTTGCCGATACCATCCTTCCCGAAGAGGGAAAAAAACCGGTACTGGAGGAGACGAAAAAATCAGCATCGGAAACGGACGAATCCGATACGGCATCCTATGGAACCGGGGGAGAAGAGATTGGCCGGCAGGCAAATACAGATACGGCGGTTGCTACCACGATCGATGTTTACCCCCGTTATCCGGGAGGTGACGAAGCACGACTGTTCTATCTCAGAAGGCATGTAAACTACCCGAAAGAAGCGGTGGAGAAGAAAATTGAGGGGGTTGTTATCGTGGTTTTTGTGGTGGAGCCAACGGGTGCCGTCACCAACGTGAAACTGTTGCAGGGCATTGGGGGAGGATGCGATGAGGAGGCGGTTCGCGTTACCCGTGAAATGCCGAAATGGAGCCCCGGTAAGCGAAGCGGACGACCTGTGAGGGTGTTGGTAAAAATGCCGATCGTATTCGGTTTCCCACAAAAAAAATAGAGGCTGCCCCTGTTTTTGAGGCAACCCCTTCTTTTTCCATTGCCACATGGCAACATTTTTTCTTCCCGATGGATCATCGGGCAGCAGAATCATTTTTTACCTGGATCTGCTGCAGGAGCAGGTTGTGAGGCTGGCTTGCCATGAGAACAACAGGAGGAAGATGACTTGGTTTTGCTGCAGTCGGCCTTCTTGGGGCAATCAGACTTGGCTTTGGTGGACTGCTCGGTTTTTGCGGGCTCGCTTTTCTTGACGGGCTTCTGAGGCTCCTGTGCAAAAGTCAGGCCAACGACTAAAAAGAATGCGGATATTAAAACAGCTGTTTTTTTCATGATAGTAAGAGTTTTAAAATTTAATTTAGATTCACTTTAAACAACGCAAATATATAAATAAAATTATATACCTGAATAAGAAAAAAAAGAGAGAAGGCGGATATTATTTTTCGGGACCGAAGATTGCCTCTTTGATGATCGACAGAAATGTCGCTTTTTCAAATGGTTTGGCAATGTAGTGTGTGCAGCCTTCGGCAAGAATTTTTTCCCGGTCACCAATCATCGTGTATCCTGTAACAGCAATAATAGGTGTCTTTTCATAACCCGGGATCCGCTTGATTCGTTTCGTTGCTTCAATACCGTCGATTCCCGATCCGAGGTGAATATCCATCAGTACAGCATCGTATTTCGTCTGGGTTGCCATTCGCACCGCGGTTTTCCCGTCATAGGCATGATCCATTTGATACGTTGGTCTCAGGAAGAGTTCGATCAGGTTCCGGTTGATCATATTATCTTCAACCAACAGCACCAGGGGTATATCCCTCTTTTGAGGCTCGGGAATGAAGTGTCCGGGAAGCTCAGTCTCCTCAGGTTCAACGGGTTTCGGTTTTTCAGCAGTAGCAACCGGTAACCAGATCGTCATGGTTGTCCCGATACCGGGAGTACTTTCAACGGTGATCCTTCCGTTCATCAGGTCACAAATCTTCTGGCTGATGGTCAGTCCCAATCCGCTTCCCTGGAATTTCCGGTCGTACCCTTCGCTCGCCTGACGAAATTCTTCAAAGATCATATCCAGGTTCTTTTTTTCGATTCCTATGCCAGAATCCCTGACCTCGACCGTCTGCCATTGGAGTTGATCCTGTATGACGGTCCTGGCGCTAATGGTGATTCCTCCCTGCGGCGTGAATTTCACGGCATTATCAAAGAGTTGCTGGAAGAGTTGCTTGAAGAGATGTCCGTCAACGTAAGCAACAAAGCCTTCGGGGAGTTCTTTCTTCAAGGAGATCTTTTTTTCCTGAATCTGATCCTTATAGGAAAGACAGACCGCTTCAATGGTATTCACCAGATCCATTTCTTTTAAAACCATCTTGACTTTTCCGGCCTGGAGCTGCGACAGGGTGATGATGGAATTAAGTGTTGACATCAGCCTCCTTCCCGAGAGGTAGATATTTTCCACCATGGAGAGGAATTCAGTTTCTCTGAGGTCTTCCAGCAGGAGTTCCGAAAATCCCAGGATCCCGTTCAATGGTGTTCTCAATTCATGACTGATATTGGAAAGGATCGATGTCTTGAGCCGGTCCGACTCTTCTGCCTTCTCTTTCGCCAGAATCAATTCTTTTTCGTAATTTTTTCTTTCAGTGATATCCTGAGCGATCATGAACAGATATTTTTCACCAAACAACGTAACACATTTCCCGCTCACCTGTATCTGGATTTGCTCATCATTTTTTTTGATCCAGGTAGTCTCAATATCTTTAAATTCCTTAAAATTCCAGTTCCTGGCATCCTGCTTAGTGATAAATTCATGGAGATCAACATCCTTGATGAACTTTCGCCCGGGGGTCTTCAGGATCTCTTCTTTAGAGTGTCCGAGCGTATCGCATGCTGCTTTATTCGCATCCATGATGGTGAGATCGTTCAGGCGGAGTAAAAGAATTGCATCATGGGCAGTTTCAAATACCGCGTGGTATTTGATTTCACTTCGCCGGATGGTCTCCCTGGTTTTCTCCATCCTCCGGGTAATCCGTTTCAGAAGCTCGTCAAAATCAACCGGCTTTGTGATGTAGTCATCGGCACCAATGGTCATTCCGTATAAAATATCCTCCCTCTCTGCTTTGGCAGAAAGAAAGATGAATGGAATAAGCGAAGTGGAGATATCCTGTTTTATCTTCTCAAATGTTTCATACCCATTGATTCCTGCCATGAAAATATCGCACAGAATCAGGTCGGGAAGCTCTTTTGCGGCCAACTCAGCGCCTTTCTTTCCATTCTGTGCCTGGATTACCTCCATCCCTTCCTCTAATAAAAAATCTGCCAGGCTTTCCAATAAAACAGGGTCATCTTCAATAATCAGTATCTTACTCATGATCAGTTGTTTTTACTTTACTTGTAGGAATTCTGACCTCAACGGTGGTCCCCTCGTTTTCACGACTGTTTACACGGATCGACCCTTTCAATAGATCGACACATCGTTTTACAATGGTCATTCCTAATCCGGTTCCCGGGAATTCAGCGCTGTTACTACCTCGGTGAAAAGGCTGAAACAGATGTTCAACATCGTTCTCGGGGATTCCGATCCCGTGATCCTCGATGGTCATTTCGATCGTTTCGTTTTTCATAGAAATTGAAACCCTGACAGGTTTTTCCTGAGGGCTGAATTTTCCTGCGTTGGAGAGCAGATGAAACAGGATTTGCCGTAGAAGTTCCCGGTCGCTGCAGATGTATTCTTCGGTTTGATCCATCTTAAGTTCCAGGTTGACAGGTAATTCAGAGCTTTGTTGGAGGCTTTCAATGACTTCCTCAACAAATTCATTTACCTTAAATTCTTCAGGATTCAACGAAATGGCTCCGCTCTGATCTTTCGAGATCAGCGTCACCTCTTCCAGAAGATTGATCATTTTCATGATTACCTCCTGGATACGCTTGAGCACTTCGGCTTTTTTTTCAGCCGGCCACTTCTGCTGGTATCGGCTCAAGAGCTGTATGTTACTTGAGATAGCCGCCAGCGGTGTCCTGAACTCGTGCGAGACCAGTGAAATGAATTGCGATTTCAGCTGGATCAGCTCGCGCTGCTTTGACAGCATCCGGGAGATCTCCAGTTCCGCCTCCTTCCTGATCGTAATATTTCTGACGATGATGAGGTAGTCTCCGATTCCGGTAGATGCCACCATTGCTTCATATGCTCGTTCGGAGCCGTCGGGCATGTGCATGGTGTACTCAAAGATCTTGCTTTTGGCCAATCCTGTCAAATCCAGAATCGCCTGATAATAAGCAGAAACAACGTTTGTGGGCATCATCTCTTCGATTCGTTTGCCCAGAAATTTCTCAGGGGGGAGGAATAATTCCGACGGATCAGGGGCATGGTAATCGGTGATGATGCCGGCACTGCTGATACGGAACATCAGATCGGGGATTGCATTGAGGAGCGCCCGCGCTTTGGTTTCAGAAACGGCGACCGATTCCAGCGCCTGACTTTTTTCTTTCATCACCTGATCCAGCGCTTCCCGCTGAGAAAAAAAACGTTGTAACAGGATGCCAATTTTTCCAATCTCGTCCCGACGGGTCGAAAGAGCTTCTACCGGTGCAGGGTCATTGAGCGATAAGGCAAAAGCAATCTGTTTCAGCGGTTTAATGATCCAATAATGAATCACCAGCATGAAGAGGCCAATCAACAGGATAAAACGGGCAATCGATAGAAAAGACCATATGGAAAAGGGTAACCATGCAAGGACATCACTCCGGACCAGAAAAATGTTCGGGATAATCGTAATCGCAAAAGTTACCAGGAAGACAATGAGAAATTTATACTGGATTTTCATAGTCAGACGCTCCAAAATATCCTACCCAAAGATATCCCTAATGTTCCTGTTTTCCTAATAAAACGGGAGTTTGTTTGTAACCGTGGACGAATCCGATATAGATATAGCCATTCTCAATGTAAACGTTAAAAATCAGCGGGTAGAGAACCGGTTACTCCCGGATTCTGGAATCAATAATGATCGTAACAGGACCATCATTTATCAGCGAGACATCCATCATGGCTCCAAACTCACCGGTCTGAACCGGTTTCCCGATCGCGCTTTCGAGGGTTCGGATAAACCGGTTGTAGAGTGGGATGGCTGTTTCGGGGTTTGCAGCCCGGATGTAAGAGGGCCGGTTTCCTTTTTTCGTGCTGGCATGCAGGGTAAACTGACTGACAACCAGCAGATCTCCTCCGGCTTCAACAACCGACCTGTTCATCACGCCCTGATGATTGGGAAAAATTCTCAGCCGGATCACTTTCCCTGAAAGCCATTCAATATCGTCGGAAGTATCCGTTGATTCAATCCCCAGGAGGAGTAAAAGCCCTTTGCCAATAGAGGCAGTAGTGTTTCCGCGAATGGTTACCGAAGCTTGTGAGACGCGTTGCAGAACGATACGCATAGGATCAAATGAAAAGTCAAATGTAGGGTAAAAATTGAAAGAGATCAACTTTTGACAATTTTAGTAGCTTTGCAGAAAACATGCGGGATGACGAAACTAAGTGTTAACATCAATAAGATTGCTACCCTGCGCAATGCACGAGGAGGAAATAATCCCGATTTACTGAAGGTAGCCATTGATTGTGAACGCTATGGAGCTGAAGGCATCACAGTCCACCCTCGTCCTGATGAGCGACATATCCGATACCAGGATGTCCTCGACCTGAAGCCCATCCTGACAACAGAATTCAACATTGAAGGATATCCCTCGGAGGATTTCATCAATCTGGTGACCAGGGTTCAACCCGCCCAGGTAACCCTGGTACCGGATCCCCCGGAAGCCCTGACCTCCAATGCAGGATGGAATACCATAACTCATCTCTCTTTCCTGAAGGAGGTGATCAGTGAATTCAGGAGAAACAACATCCGCACATCCATTTTTATTGAGACTGACCTGAAGATGATCGAGCATGCCCGTTTGACCGGTACACACAGAGTGGAGCTTTATACAGAGGGCTATGCCAGTCAATACGCTAAGGACCGTGAAGAGGCCATCAGCCCGTTTGTCACTGCTGCCAGCCTTGTACAGGATCTGGGAATGGGGCTCAATGCCGGTCATGATCTCAGTCTTGAAAACCTGAAGTTTTTTCATCAGCAGATTCCCGGGTTGCTGGAGGTTTCCATTGGTCACGCGCTCATGTGTGATGCACTCTATTTCGGACTCGAAAATACAATTCAACTGTATCTGAGGCAGTTGAAAGAGTAATGGACAGGAGACAGGAAGTTGTAGGTTGTACGTTGATGGCTGGGATTTCATTATATAGTTCCTTTTATGCACAGGTTGATCATTTTCATCTCATTTCTTTTTTTCGCTGTTCAATTAATTGCTGGACAAAGGGTTGATAAGAAGTTGGAAAGAAAAGCAAAAAAGATCCATGAACAGATCCTGACGATCGATTCGCACAACGATACCCCTTTACGGATGGTACGGCCGGGTTTTGACTGGAGCGAGCGCCATGATGCCAAAACCGATCGGTCGCATGTAGACCTGATGAGGATGGAAGAGGGAGGGCTCGATGGGGCTTTCTTTGCCGTATTTATCAGCCAGGGGCCCCGCACCCCGGAAGGTTATGAAAATGCAAAACAACGCGCATTGAGGGTGTTTGACACGTTGCGGAATGCGATTGACAGGAATGCCGGTTTAATTGGCCTTGCACTCTCTCCGTCAGATGCTTACCGCCTGCAGAAAGAGGGGAAACGAATCGCTTTTATCGGAGTGGAAAACGGCTACCCCATCGGTCTCGACATCGGGATGGTACAGGCATTATTTGACAAAGGAGCCCGTTATATTACCCTGGTCCATACAAAAAACAACGATCTCTGTGATTCCTCCACAGATACGCTTGAGTTCAGCGGGTTGAGTGATTTCGGCACAGAAGTGGTTTCAGAGATGAACCGGCTCGGCATGATGGTCGATGTGTCGCATGCGTCAGACGCTTCCTTTTACGATATCCTTCGGGTTTCCCGCTCCCCCGTCATTGCTTCTCACTCCTGTGCACGGGCGCTGTGTGACAATCCCCGCAACCTGGATGATGACATGTTACGCGCTCTCGCTGCGAACGGAGGAGTGATCCAGATGTGTATCCTGAGCGACTACGTTAAAACACCTGCTCCCAATCCCGAACGTGACTCGGCCAGGGCAGCCGTCAGGAAAAAATTCCGGAACTTTGATGACCTGACGGATGCGGAGATGAAGGAAGCGCGAAAGGAGTGGTACGCCATCGACGATCAGTTTCCAAGGGAACTCGCTACCGTGAGCGATGTAGCAGATCATATTGACCATATCGTCGAGATCGCAGGAATCGACCATGTGGGAATCGGAACCGATTTTGATGGGGGAGGTGGTGTCACCGGTTGTTATGATGTATCTGAAATGGGAAGCATTACTCTCGAACTGGTGAAGAGGGGCTACACCAAAGAGGAGATCCGGAAAATATGGGGGGAAAACCTGATGCGTGTAATGGACCAAAATATCAGGATTGCTGAGGAGATCTCCCATTCAAAATAATCAAGTGAAACAATTTTCCGCTTATGAAACGCAAACATAAAATTCTGATGGCTGTTGTCGCGGTGATCATAGCGATGATATTTCTTATGTTCTTTATCAGTCCCGACACGGTAAGCATGTTTACCGGAGGGGAATGAAGCATCACGAACGGTTGCCATCAATGAATAATCCCGTTCTATGAGTGAATTTGCCAAAGCATTGCGTGAAGGCGACTTGGTTCAGATACGAAGAGTTCCGAAAGCGGACCTGCATAGTCATTTATTGCTTGGAATGAGACGTGACCGGCTGGCTGCGATCGCCGGCCGGGAGATACACCCGTTTTATTATAGTGGACGAGGGATCGAAGATATCAACAGATGGATCAGGAAAGAATACTTTGCTCTCCTGAGAGATCCTGGCCTCTTTCCCTTACTTGTCAAAGCCAGTTTTCAACAGGCCGTAGAGGATGGGATCACCTTACTTGAGGCCAGCATTGATGTCGGGTTTGGACACCTTAACGGGATCGCACCGGAGGAGGTGGTGAACCTCCTGGAACAGGC
>JAFGNY010000342.1 GCA_016926765.1 Bacteroidales bacterium
AAACGGAAATACCAGTGGATCTGTTTCTGAATCAGGCAAATCTGGATTATCATCAACTGTATGAGCTGATGCAGGTTAAATTCATAAATCCGGACGGGGACCAAAGCCAGATTCTTCTTTCTGCTGATGACTGCGATACCAGGACACAAAAGCTGAACAGGATGAGTCCTCCCAGGCTGGACAGGATACACCGGTTCCTGCGATTATGGAGACATACACCATGGAAAATGTGGGAGCTCGATCTGTTAATACGCAGCCCAAAAATCGGGAATGGATTGCTCAGTGAGGACTGCCTGATCGGTTTGAAAAGGGTCCGCGAGATACAAAATCTGCTCAAAACGGATGCTGAACACATTCAGGTGTTTTACGACAATTTCAGCAGGGAATCCAGGCGGACTACTGAACCTTTTGGCAAAACAATCCCTTGTCTGTATGATGCATTATTTTTGAATAAATCGATCATTAATCCGGTCGATCCGGCTTTTGAGGATCCGGATAAAAGTGCTTCCCCGGCAAACCGTAGCGACCACAGGGCAGCCATTCTGGCGGCATTAGGTATTTCTGATTCAGATCTGACTCTGTTGGATTCCCTCCCCGGAAACAATCAGCTGACTGTGGCTAACTTAAGCCTGCTGTACCGGTATGCACTGCAGGCTGAAAGGCTCCGGGTGCGCATACCTGAATTGCTGCGTTGGACAGATGTAGTCGATGAAAGGGATCCTTTTCTGAATCCTGCAGTGACCCTTGAATTTCTGCGGAAAAAGGAACAGGTCGTACAAGCGGGTTTCAGTCCGGATGAATTTGAATATATCCGGCGCTATGCTTTCCATTCCCCGCTGGGCTTAAGGGAAGAAACAGTTGACCAGCACCTGAGTGTTTTAAGGACCGGACTGGCAAAATTGCAGGATAGCATTTTTAACGCTTCCGGTTCTGCGAGGGAAAATACGGCCGCCAGACTGGGCAAATTTGCCGAATTCAATAATACGGAAGTATTGGAACCGGCACTGGATTTAATTGAGGGAAACTGGGCCGGCACTGATCAGGAACGCGAAGAATTTATCCGGAAGTACTTTGTTTTTATCCGGGATATCCCTTCCGCAGTTGAAAGTCTCCGGGCCCCGGTAATCCTTAATGAGTCTTTGTTGACGGAAAGACACCGGTATGTACTTCAGCAGATTTTCTCCTTCTTCAGGGAAAGCCTGATAACAGAACATATCTCCAATGCCCTTTCCATTCCCGCTAAACATGCCGGTGTACTGATCAGCCGGTTGTCCCCGGAAGGTAGTGGACCGGCTCTTTATGATGTTTTTGATGATCTGTTAAACACGGATACCTCAGGCAACTATTTGCCGTTTACCGATCAGCATCATTGGGTGTTCCACTTATTGCATAAATGTAAGATCATCATTGAGAAAGGAAATGTAACTCCTGAAGATTTGGCCTGGTGGACAGATCACAGCAACGTTACGGGAATATTCCAATTTTTCCGGTTGCCCGTACAAACGAATGATGATCCCGGAAATCCGTTTCTTAAGGGGGATAATGCCCTGCCCTATTCGTGTTGGGACAGATGGTTTGAACTACTCCGGTTCAGACAACGGTATCCCGAACCGGAAGGGATCAGTTTCACCGCCATTCTTGAGAAAGCCACCCATAACGATACCACACTGTTCCGCGATCTGACAACGCTGACACAACTGCATTCGGTTCAATGGGAAATGCTTGGGAAAAGGTTGGGCCTGGAGGTTTCAGATTTCAGTGACGGAAGAATTTACAGACGGTTGAGCCAGTGTTTGTCAGACCTCAATCGAACCGGAGCTTCCGAAAATATGCTCTTCAGCTGGGCCGACCGGGATAACGAAGATCAGGAGTATGCCAATTCAGTTGCCATCCGACAAGCTTCAAAATCAAAATACAACGAAAAGGAGTGGCTTGAACTGTCCATGTCCCTCCAGAATGAGCTCAGGAAGAGCAAACGAACTGCTCTGGGTTCCTTTCTGATAGCATTGTCACAGCGGGAGATAGAGATTACAATTGGCGGTCAGACATATCACAATCCCTACCATTCCTGCAGATGGAATGACAACAATGATCTTTTCGGCTACTTTCTGATAGACGTGGATATGAATGCATGCATGGTTACATCCCGTTTGAAACAAGCTGTCAGTTCCGTTCAACTTTTCGTCCAGCGGTGTTTCCTGAACCTGGAACCGGCGCTGGTAAAGATTCCCGGCAACGATCCCGATTTGGAAAACAGCTGGAGTCAGTGGAAATGGATAAAAAATTACCGGATCTGGGAAGCCAACCGGAAGGTATTCCTCTATCCTGAAAACTGGATTGAACCCGAACTGAGGGATGATAAATCTCCCTTTTTCAACGAGCTGGAAAGTGAACTTCGACAAAATGAGCTGACTGCTTCCCATGCAGAGGCAGCCTTTTTAAATTACCTTCAAAAGTTGGATAGAGTAAGCCGGCTGGAAATAACCGGGGTTTACCATGAAACAGACCTTTCCGTAAATCGCTTTCATGTGGTGGGACGTACAGCTGATCAGGCCCCCGGGTATTTCTACAGGAATTATGACCTTAACTATTGTGAGTGGTCCCCCTGGGAAAAGGTGGAGGCCGATATCACGGGTGATCATGTCATTCCCGTGGTGTACAACCGAAAGTTGTACCTGTTTTGGTTATTGTTTCAGGAAAAGCCCCTGAAACTGAAAAGAACCCCTCCCCTGAAGGCCTCCGATGGTCCGGTTGGCAATCCTGAACAGCCCAGGCTGCTTGAGATACAGCTTGCGTGGAGCACGCGCAGTCATACTGGCTGGACCGGGAAAAAAATATCAAAAAAGAAGCTCATCCATCCATGGGACCGTCCATTATTCACCTACAATCTTCGTCCTCGTTACAGGGCAACGGATAATGCATTGATGATTGACCTGTTCATTTCCACATCCAAAGAATTTAACGACCGGTTGTTTTATGATCAGTTCTTGGCTGCTCCCAAAAAGTTCTCAACGGTTAACTTCAACGAAATGTACAGGCCCTGGCACTCTTCCTCCTTCGTTTTTGACGGAGAGGTAAGGGACATAAAGCTAAAGGGTATTTCAGGGGTTTACTATCTGGATAGCACCAACTCGCTGGTGAGCACATCGTCCCACCAGTATGTCCAGGAAAGTTTTGGACAGGAGGGACGCCAGATCAGTCCCCTTCGGTTTCCCGACAAGACGCCAAACCTGACACTTCCCTGTGGGATGCACTTTGAATACACCCGGCTGGTGAACAACAAGATCCATGGGGTGAACAGCAGCAGCATGAATATCATTGAGCCAGGCAGAACAACCACTTTGCTGACAGGGGCAAAAGCTCCCTTTGAAGTGGTGCAGTCGATGCAGTCGCTCAGCCACCGGCCGCTCTTCTATCAGGACAACCGGCGATCCTTCTTTGTGAAACCTGAATTTGAGCAGATTTCCCTGGATTATCAAACCAGGATATGGCGGCGCAGGTATGTTTTTTATCCCTTCTATCACCCATACACGGAACTGTTTATCCGGGAATTGAACCGATCGGGACTGGATGGGTTCTTTAACCGGAACATCCAGGTGAAACCCGGTAAGTACTATCCTCAAAATAGCTTTAACTTCAATTCCTATGCTCCGCTGCCACCTCATGCTCCGCATGAAACCGCGGTTCACGATGTGGTTGACTTCTCCTTTGGCGGGGCCTATTCGGTGTACAACTGGGAAGTATTCTTCCATGCTCCTCTTATGATCGCCACGCTTCTGAGCCAGAATCAACGGTTCGAGGAGGCCATGTCCTGGTTCCACTCCATTTTCGATCCGACGAATACGGAAGATTTGCCGGTTCCGCAACGCTATTGGGTGACCAAGCCTTTCTTCGAGCAGAATGCAGATGGTTACAGGCAACAGCGGATCAAAGATCTCCTGAAAAATATAGACGATCATCACCCACAGATCATGGCATGGAGGAACAATCCCTTTAAGCCCCATCTGATTGCGCGCTACCGGCCCGTGGCTTATCAGCGAAATGTGGTGATGCGATACATTAGAAATCTGATTGACTGGGGCGATATGCTTTTCCGGCGTGACAACCTGGAGTCGCTGAATGAAGCCACCCAATTGTATGTATTGGCACATGAGATACTCGGGGATCGGCCCGATAAAGTCCCTGCTGTTAACAGAGAGAATAAGAGTTACAATGAGCTGACAGCAGATCAGGCTCTTGATGTTTTTGGCAACCAGAAAGTTGAAGTAATGGCAGAAAATCTGGCCCCAATGACTGCTCAGGTAGTTGAACCGGAAAAAGAGACCGAACCTCTCCCCCGGCTGGATACGTTCTATTTTTGCATTCCGGGAAACGAAAAGCTGAATGAACTGTGGAATCTCGTAGAGGACAGGCTGTTTAAGATCCGGAATGGGATGAACATTCAGGGTATAATACGACAACTGCCCTTGTTTGAGCCCCCGATTGATCCGGCACTTCTGGTGAAAGCAGCTGCACAGGGCCTTGACCTGAGCAGCGTGATGAACGACATCAGCGCACCGGCTCCTCATTACCGTTTCAAACCTTTGGTGGCAAAAGCAGCAGCCCTTTGTTCGGAGGTAAAGGCCATGGGGGAAAAGTTCCTGGATATTTTAGTAGCTAAAGATGCCGAAGCTTTGGATCTGCTGCGGCAAAACCAGGAAATTCAATTGCTGGAAGCCCTGAAGGAGGTGCGAAAAAGACAGATCCTGGAGGCGGAAGAAAATAGGACCGGACTGGAACGCAGTAAAGCAGTGATAGAGGAACGCCTGAATTTTTTTGCTGATATCGAGAAACGGAATCGGTATGAAGAGACCTATCTGGCAAAACTCAAAAGTGCGCAAAACAGTCAGGAGATCGCTCAGGGCTTAACATTGGGAGCTTCAATAATTTCCCTGATTCCCGAAATTGTTGCGGGGGGATCCGGCGCAGGAGGTACCCCTGTTGCCACAGTTTCAATTGGAGGTATTAACCTGGGACAGGCAGCAAAACTGGGAGCGGAAATTGCCGGATTTACAGCGTTGATTGCCGGTAATTCCGCAACCATGGCTTCCATTGAAGGGGGCTTTAAGCGTCGCTGGGATGACTGGAAGCTGCAGGAGAGACTGGCCGAAAAAGAGTTGAAACAGATGGAAAAACAGATCCTGGCAGCCGAAATACGGCTGAATCTGGCGGAAAAAGAGCTGGAAAACCAGGAATTACAAATCGAAAACGCGCAAATGGTGCAGGAGTACCTGCGGAGTAAATACACCAGCGGGCAGTTGTATAACTGGATGGTGGGAGAAGT
>JAFGNY010000005.1 GCA_016926765.1 Bacteroidales bacterium
ATAGTTGACGGCTACGATTGAAACAAGTGGATAACGGGCGAGTTTTTTTCGGGTCAGCATGTTGGATTTTCATGAATGAATTTCCGGAAAATCGTGCTGAACTGCCAGCCGACAGCTCTAGCATAGGCTCTGAGCAGATCAAATTTTCCCTCAATCAAATAGAAGGTCATTTTTTTTGGAATTGTGACCATCAGCAGGAAAAGAATGGGGATTATGGACTTGATTCCGCAGACATTCCTCCGCATATAAAGCATTCTGCTACGCTCCATGTAATAGATCTTAAGCGGGCTTTGAGATCCGGTTGACACCGATTCCATGTGATAGATCAATGAATTGTGGACATAATAGATTGTGTAGCCAGCCTGACGGATCCGATAGCCCCAGTCCAGTTCTTCATAGTAAAGAAAGAATGCCTCAGACATCAGACCGATGGTTTCAACTACCTTCCTTGAGACCATCATGGCAGCACCATGGGCATAGGCAGAGAGGCTATCGCGGTCGAATTGACCGGTATCCTCCACCATATAGCCCAATCCTTTGCTTCTCACCGTGTAAGGGTTAATGTTTGTAAGTCCGGCAAACTGGAGGAACCGCGGATTGAAGTAGAACCGGATTTTCGGGCTGACCGCCCCGATCGCAGGATCAGTTTCCATTTTGTTGACCAGTGGCTCAAGAAATCCTGGTGTAACGATAGTATCGTTATTCAACAGGAGGATGTATTTTCCCTTGGAGAGGCAGATACCCAGGTTATTGCCACCGGCAAACCCTAGGTTCTCACCTGTTTCAATGAAGGTGATATCCGGAAAACGTTCTTTGATGATGGATGGATCCTCATCAGGTGAACCATTATCAATGACAATCACTTCCATGTTGGGATAGGTCACCTTATACAGTGACTCCAGCATCTTGCATGTGATATCAGCATGGTTGTAGTTGATGGATATGACAGACACCAGGGGAGTATTCGCTTGGTTGGCGGGGATATCCATATGAAGAGGATTGATTAATTGATCAGGTTATCTTCACGGTCTGCGTATCCTTTTTTCTCCTTGGAGAAATATTCCCGGAGACGAGAGGCTTCTTTGGTAATTCGTTGTAAGATGATTGTAAAGAGATTTCCATGATTCTCAAGCGAACGGGTTGTAGCCCAAACCCTTGCCTTCATTGTATTGACAAATTTCAGTTTTCCGAATTTTTTCAGGGAGAAAGCCATTGCTCCGTCTTCTCCCCGTTTAATCCCTGTATGCCAGCCGATCTCTTTTCCCTCTTTTAACCGGAACCCGAAACTGCTTCCACCTACGCTTAATTCGGGACGGTTAAACGATTTCAGGTACTGGGAAATATCCCTGAACAGTTCGAAAAACATGAGCCCGAACCGTCCCCGTTTTCCGTCAGGGAGATAATTATCCATGCTGTAGACACCCGAAATTCCTTTCTTTTCAAGGTGTCTGACCATCTCATCAGCCCAGGTAGGCGGATAGAGCGTATCGGCATCTCCATTTAACAGGTAAGTTCCCTTGGCAATATCCATGATCGCCTGACGGGCGAATCCAGCTCCCTGTTTATCCTGAAATACAGAGATCACACCAACCTGGTCAAGCAACTCCTGGGTATGATCGGTTGAGTTGTTGTTGGCGATGATGATTTCAATAGGGTACTTAGACTTCTGACAAGCAAGGGAAGAGACACAACTGAGGATTCTCTTCTGTTCATTGTAGGCGATGATACCGATTGAAATTAAAGGTTGCGGAGGTTTTTTATCTTGCAGGTTTTCCCTGATTTGCTGAATGAACTTTTCCGGAAGTTCATGGATATCTTCAATCGGATGATTGTGTTGTTTTACCCAGGACGGAACGGTTACTGCCACTAGCATAAGACAAAGATTTTATGGACGGTTGTCGGAAAACAAAGATATTAATATATATTTGCAAAGATACCAAATCAGAGAAAGATAATGAACACAGTCATCAGCCAACCCAGGTATATCCCTGCTCTAAATTATATTGCCCGACTTTGTTACACCGATCTTTTTGTGGTATTCGACACGGTACAACGGCAACCCAGAGAACCACACAACAGGAACCGGCTGTTATGTAATGGAGAGCCAAAATGGGTGACCATTCCTATTAATGCTTCAAGCCGTGCCATTATTCATGATATGAAGGTAGCTGGTTCAGAGTGGATCAGGCAGCACAAAGACACGATTCGCAGCTATTACCTGCATGCGCCTTTTTTTGATGTAGAACTGATGGAGATCTATTACGAAGGGTGTGAGGATATGTTGATCTCAAGTGATGATGACTTTACGGCAGCGATGCTTCATACATACCGTAACCTGGGGAGGTTGCTCAGCTTTGAACCGAAATTTGTCAGGGCATCGGAAATTAACGATAAAGAGATTGAGCAACAATATGGCCCGGCGAAGCTCCTGGCCATTTGCAGAAAAGTTGGCGCTGATCTTTATATCTCAGGACCGGTTGGCAGGGAATACGGAGTTGTTGATGCGTTTAGCGGTTCAGGGGTAGATGTGTTGATTCATGAATATACCCATCCGGTCTACCAGCAGATCGGTCCCTCTTCATTTGTTCCGTATATGGGTTTCTTTGACGCCCTGTTCAACATTGGCAGAGACCAGTTGACAGCCCTGATTCATCAACCCTTGAACCTTGTAAAATAAGATCGATTATGAATAATGTATTGGCAGTTGGAGCACATCCCGACGATGTGGAATTTGGTTGTGCCGGAACACTTGCTCGTCATGTCCATGAAGGCGATAAGGTTACCATCCTTCATATGAGTGCCAGCGATGCCTTGAATCTTGAGAACGAAGTGGTACATGCCAAGGATATCAGGCGAAAAGAGGCCAGGGAGGCAGCACGCATCCTTGGTTGTGACGTGATCATTGAAGAGTTTCTTGATCAGCAGGTACCTTTCGACCGGGAAACCATTTTC
>JAFGNY010000343.1 GCA_016926765.1 Bacteroidales bacterium
ACCAGGTGAAAAACTGAAAATTCTGGTGGCTGAAGATGATGAAAGCAGTTATATCTATCTTGCCACTGCCCTGAAGGGGATCGTTTCAGAGTTGCTCAAGGCGGACACCGGAACCGAAGCGGTAGAGCTTTGCAAATCACATCCTGATACCGATCTGATCCTGATGGACATCAAGATGCCCCTTTTAGATGGTTACGAGGCAACCGAGAAGATTCGTGAATTCAATCAAAAGGTAGTTATCATTGCCCAAACGGCTTATGCCCTTATGGGGGATAAAGAAAAAGCGATGGCAGCCGGTTGCAATGATTATGTGGCCAAGCCGATTGATCGAACGATGTTGATCAGACTGATCAATGGGCATATAGCCGGACGTAACACGAAGGTTATTCGTTAGTATCTGCTAATTCAGAATTAGTTATATTAGAACCTAACACCCCCGAAAGTATGAAACAACCAAACCAGAAAATGTATCTGAGCGTTTTTGCTCTGGCCATGATGAATGTGGCTGCGGTAATGAGCCTGCGCGGTTTGCCCATGATGGCAGTGGAAGGCCTTACCATGTTTTTTTATATTTTATTTTCCTCGTTATTGTTTCTTGTCCCGGTTTCGCTGGTCAGCGCCGAACTGGCTACAGGCTGGCCTCAATCAGGAGGTATTTACAGGTGGGTAAAAGAAGCCTATGGTTCAAAAACAGGTTTTGTAGCTATCTGGCTGCAGTGGATACAAAATGTGATCTGGTATCCGACCGTACTTTCCTTTGCCGCAGCAGCATTGTCCTATCTGTTTTTTGACAAGACCCTGGCGGAGAACCGTTTTTTCAACTTTGCCATTATCAATGTTGTTTTCTGGGGTGCCACGCTGATCAATTTTCGAGGCGTCAAACTGGCAGGAAAGGTGACAACGATTGGTGTAATAGGAGGAACGTTGATTCCGGGATTATTTATCATTGTGATGGGGATTATCTGGTGGCTTTCCGGAAATACATTGGAGTTCTTAAAGCCAGAGGCGGGCTTGACGATCAGTTTCCTGCCCGATTTCAGTAAATTCAGTACATTGGCATTTCTCGGTGGGATTATCCTGTTGTTTGCCGGGATGGAGGTTGGCGCTGTTCATGTCACAGAACTGAAGAATCCATCCGGACAATATCCCAAAGCGATCTTCATTGCCATGTTCATCATCATCATCATCTTCACATTGGGGTCACTCGCCATTGCTGCCGCGATGCCGGCAGCGGATATTGATCTGAATGCAGGAATTTTACAGGCTTTTCATGATTTACTCGATAAATTTGGCATCGTCTGGCTGGTGCCTGTAATTGGCTTCCTTTTGGCATTTGGCGCTCTGGCTGGAGTGTTGGCATGGATTGCCGGTCCCAGCAAGGGATTGCTTGCCACCGCAGCCGACGGGGACCTGCCCCCCTTGATGGCGAAGGTGAATAAATTTGGAGTTCAAAGGAATATCCTAATCATACAAGGAGTCATTGTTTCCCTTATTTCCTTTGTCTATCTGGTGATGCCCGATGTGAGCAGCGCCTACTTTATTTTATCCATCCTTACCATTTCGCCTTATCTGATCATGTATGTTTTGCTTTATCTTACGTTTATCAAGTTACGATATAGTCAGCCTGATGTGAAAAGAGCCTATACGCTTCCCGGAGGCAAAGTGGGTATGTGGATTGTTGCGGGGATTGGATTGCTCGCCGTTGTATTTGCATTCATCATCGGTTTCTTCCCGCCGGCACAACTGGCAGTGGGTAGTCCGGCATTTTATGTTTGGTTTTTAATTGGAGGTGTTGCGCTATTTGTGGTGATCCCGATCATTATCGGATACCTGAAGAAACCTGAATGGAAAACCAACACCGGGTCAGGGGCCAGTAACGATTAGGGATTAGGGATTGGAGAGACCGTAAATGTTTTTTCGGCTGAGATGATTTCGCCTGAGTGGTTGATTTTTCTGAGCAGGATGGTGTATTTTCCCGGTGTGTCGGGAGCAGTGAAGGTGACCGTTGCGGTTCCCTGATCATCCGTTTGAAGGGTAGGATTCCAATACACAGTATTACGGGAATCGGGAATGGTTGCAGGCAGAGGGGCATTTGTGACGGAATCGCTGCAGGCTTCCAGGAATTTGTAGTTGACAAAGGTTCCTGATGTGGGCAGGTCGATACCTGCAAAATCGTTTTTCTTCGACACAAAGCTGATGATCCCCCCATAGGTAATATCTCCTTTAACGTAAGGGGCATCAATAAGTTCAATGCGTTCGATATCGCGGGGCGACATCTTCAGGATTTTTCCAATGGTATCTATCGCAACCCAGTCGACCAGTACCAGCGGATCATAGATAGACATTTCGGGCTGAGTACTCAGGAAGCGGAATTGTTTTTTACCCTGAACCTTTTTTATTTTCACCATCACAACGAGTTCGGTAAAATATTCTTCCAGAGTGGGTAATTCGATATACTTGTCCATCACAAGCACTTCTGTGGGTTTCCCATAGAAGGGGACATCCGGTTTCTCTTCGGACGAGTCGGCCGCTTTCTCGGCAGGCCGGTAGAGGGAAGAAATTTCAAAATTGACTGCCAGTTGGTAGGCGGTCTTCCTCTCTTCTTCAGTCAGTGAAAAACGAAGCGACGGGAGCGTGACCCGACGGGTACAGAAATCATTGTCAATCAGTATTTCCGGAGTGATGAGTGGTAAGTCCTCGGCACAAAGGAAGATATCTTTTCTGCCATAATAGCCGGGAAGGGCGAAAAAGAATTTTCCTGCTGAATCGGTACGGACCACCAGAATGTCCTTGTCTCCGATGATGGAAAGATAGACCTTGGCTTCGGGAAGCGGGATTCCGGTTTCTTTTCCAACCAACTGGCCTGAAAGTGAGATTCCACGCGTTTCCGGAAAGTATATCCCGTTG
>JAFGNY010000344.1 GCA_016926765.1 Bacteroidales bacterium
ATATGTTCAACACAAGCTAAACAACAGGCCAGGAAAAAAATTAGGTTTTTTGTCACCAAAAGAATTTTTATCCTTACATTTGATCAATAAGAAAGTTGCATTAGTGACTTGAATTCAGCACATAAAACCCAAAGAATATGAAAAACCTATCCATTCTTATTGTGTTGTCCGTGATCTATAGCAGTTCTATTTTCGCCCAGGTAGGAATCAATACCGATAACAGTGCACCCGATCCGTCGGCCGGGTTGGATGTAAAGTTTACCGACAAGGGGGTATTAATCCCGCGGATGACCTTTGAACAGCGCAATGCCATTGTAAATCCAGCCGAAGGGTTGATGGTTATCTGCACAAATTGCTCATCATCGGGAAATCCACAGTTATCTATCTATCTTTCAGGTATGTGGCAAAATATCGGGTCTTCATGTGTAAGTCCTTCAATCCCTACCGCTGGCACCCATACTCCCCAGGTCACCCAAATTACCTGGGGCTGGAACGCTGTCCCCATTACAGCCGGATATAAATGGAACCTTGTGAACGATTATGCAACCGCAGTAGACATGGGGGTAGCGACTACTTATACAGAAACGGGTTTGACCTGTTGGACAAGTTATACCAGATATCTTTGGGCGTATAATGCCTGCGGGCAATCTTCCCCATCAACGTTGACGCAAACAACGTTGCAAATCCCTTTTTCTCAGGCGCCAACCACGGGGACACATATTCCTGAGGCAACGCAAATCACCTGGAACTGGAATACCGTACCCCTTGCCACCGGATACAGATGGAACACGATTAACGATTTCAGCACGGCAACCGACATGGGAACATCGACATCAAAGCAGGAAACCGGACTACTTTGCGGGACCAGTTATTCACGTTATATCTGGGCCTACGACGGTTGCGGATACTCGCCTGTAACTACCTTACAAGAATCGACTCTTTCCTGTACTTACTGTCCCCTCACCATTACTGATGTCCGCGATGGGAAGGTATACAATACCATCCTGATCGGAGTTCAATGCTGGATGGCGCAAAACCTGAATATTGGAATGCGAATTAACGGCATCCTGGATCAAACAGACAATCAGATTATGGAAAAGTACTGTTATGATGATCTTGAATTGTATTGCAATAGCTACGGCGGCCTTTACCAATGGGATGAGGCCATGCAGTATTCGACCACCCCGGGAATTCAGGGTATCTGTCCCGCCGGATGGCATTTACCAACCGACGCGGAGTGGACAACCCTTACAAACTTTCTTGGCGGCGAAAGCATTGCCGGGGGATTGATGAAAGAGACCGGGTTAGCTCATTGGGCATTGCCCAATCTCGGGGCAACTAACAGTAGCGGGTTCACCGCGCTTCCTTGTGGCGACCGGTTAACCAGTGGTAATTTCAACGGTCATACGTACTACACCTACTTCTGGTCGTCAACGGAGTCATCGACGTCTAACGCGTGGCACCGGAACCTGTGCTACAGTAACATCACTGTAAGCCATTACCTCGATGGTAAGACGTACGGTTTTTCAGTGCGCTGCCTCAAGAATTGAAACTTTTTTAACCGATAACCTGCCTGCCGGATTCATTCCGGCAGGTTTTTTTTTGCGACGGGCAGGTTCTGGCTGGGGAGAAAGAGATTCTGTTTCCCCTGGATGATCGCAACAGGATCATCCGTTTTGTCTGGGCTATCAAAGGGATCTTCACCACCATGATGGTCAGCGTATTCGGCTTCGCCTTCCGGGACCACAAACTCTCTCTGTCCCCCATGAAAATCAGTAGCGGAAAATGCTCAATGTGCTTCGGGACTATGCTGAACAACAGCCAAAACTTCGGGAAATATTTAAAAATACCGGGTTTCTGTAAAAACAGACACAGTGATTGGGGGATGTTCGATGTTCGATATTGAAACCTGAAACCTGCAACCTTTAACTATCACGCATCGCTCATCACTGCTAAAAAATTGTTCATATCTTTTCCATTTTTTCGTATTACCTTTGTGACTGTTCGCGGATTAAGGATAAACCTTTAATCTGTCAAACCATGAAAACACGAAAATTGTTTGCATCAGGCCTGATGATCCTGATTCCACTTCTAAGTCAGGCCGAAGGGAAGGATATTCCCTTTTCCCTGGAAGACCGTGACCGGATCATCCGGACGGAGCAGAAAGTGGAAGCGCTTGATGATAAAATTGATCAAAAAGTCGATGACCTCCGGTCGGAAATGAACGGAAAGTTCGACGGTCTCCGTTCTGAAATGAACGCCCGTTTCGATCAGCTGTTTAACTTCCTCTGGGCCATGATTGGCATCTTCACTACCATGATGATCAGCGTTTTTGGATTCGCTTTCTGGGACCGCAAGCTATCCCTGGCACCGATGAAAAACGAGCAACGGAAAATGCTCAATGTGCTTCGGGACTATGCTGAACAACAGCCAAAACTTCGGGAAATCCTGAAAAATGCCGGATTTCTGTAAAAACAGACACAGGGATTGGGGGATGTGACGATGTAACGAAGTTCGATGTTCGATGTTCAATGTTCGAAGGATTTTTTATTCCACATTTCACATTTCACATTTCGCATTTCACATTCCACATTCGGTGAAGAGAGGTTCCTCCTTTTGGTCGGAATAACAAGCAGCAAAGAAAATCTTCAAAAAATTCCCGCACTCATCGTGTCCAGAAAAACCAGCGTTTTGAAAAATTATTGGACAAAATGCACAGCATTTTGAAATCTTTTTAAACAAAATGCCTGTCTCTTTGATTTAAGTACCCGGCTTTTCAACTCCTATGGAATCCGTTACCTGATGGTCGATGAAATTCATGCAATTCCCGGATGGCAGGGGCAATGCTTGAGTTGTCGGAAGGCCGCCACGATCTTTCCAGAAGGCTTACGCTGGAGGCGCTGCCCTTGTTTTCATTCCGTGAGTTCTCCCTCCTTGGAGCGCTTCCGGCCTGTTTACAATCACCGTTGCCATCTGTCATTACCGCTATCGTGGAAAAGGTTGTGCAGAAAGACATGCTTACTGCAGGAAAGCTATCCCAGGAAGACATTCTGAATATCAGGTCGGCGCTGTTATTTATGGCCAGGGCCGGGGTGGAGGGAATCAGCTACTCATCGCTTTCCGGAAATCTGGGCATTACCAAATACAAGGCTCAACAATATGTTTCGTTCATGCAATCCGCTTCCCTGATAAAAATCATTCTTCCTTATGGCGCAAACGTTCTACCTGAACCAAAAATCCTCTTTGCTCCTTCATTGCGGGCAACCCTTTCGCAGGGATCGGACCAGGACAGGCTGACCGGCGCGATCCGGGAGGAATTCTTTATTCATCACCTGACGGGCGCTGGATTTACTGTAAATTATCTGAAAAGTATCCGGGGAAAAAAGCTGCCGGATTATGTCGTTTTTCATCAGGAAAAAAAGATCATTTTCGAGATCGGAGGCGCCGGGAAAGGTTCTTCTCAATTCAAAGGAATAGCAGAAAGAGAAAAACATATTCTAACTCAACCCGGATCTTCAAAAGGGATTCCGCTGATTCTGACCGGGTTTTTATGGTAGTAAAAAACTGCTTCTTTCACAGTTGAACCAGCATAAGAAGATTCGATTCAACATCCGCACCGGTTTCATCAGGATCGACCCGGCCAATTATTCCGCATTTCGCATTTCACATTTCGCATTTGGTGAAAGGAGATTCCTCCCTTCGGTCGGAATGACGAGCCGCAAAGAAAATCTTCAAGAATTTACTCACTCATCGTGTACAGAAAACCTGCCTTGCAATCCTGTTTTGTCCTTGCAGGTGTGCGCCAGGGAAGAATGGAATGGGACTTTGCCCAATATAGGCTGACAATAATACCATATGCCTAAGAAATTAGTTTGACAATAAGACATATTAGTGTAAATTTGTGTCTTACAATATGACATCATGTTCTGGAGAAAGATACTGGATAACTTAGAGGAATGGGCGAACAGTGTACAACGCAAACCGTTGGTCTTACGGGGTGCACGTCAGGTTGGAAAAACCACGGCTGTTGATCTCTTCTCGGCGAAATTCGACTATATACTGAAATTCAATCTGGAACGAAAGGCCGATCTGAAACTCTTTCAGGATCATGCCGATATCGATTCGCTGGTCCCCGCTTTGTTTTTTAACCGTGGAATACCTATGGGGCAGGCCAGAACATTGATCTTTATCGATGAGATACACAACTCCCCTTCAGCCGTAGCCAATTTGCGCTATTTTTATGAGGAGTATCCCCAGTACTATGTCATAGCGGCAGGCTCTCTTCTCGATACACTGATCGACAAGAAGATACACTTTCCTGTAGGGAGAGTTGATTTCCGGGTTATACGGCCAGTCTCATTTAATGAGTTTCTGCATGCGTCGCATGAAGAACAGGCGCTGGAGGCGCTTGCCACTATCCCGTTTCCCGCTTATGCCCATGATCCCTTGATGAAGATGTTGCGAACCTATACCTTTATTGGCGGAATGCCCGCAGTAATGGTGAAGTACATGGAAATCAACGACATGGTTAAATTACGACCAATTTACGATAGTCTGCTTGCCTCCTACCTGGATGACGTCGAGAAATATGCACCGTCGGACAGGTTTGTTCAGATACTCCGGTTTATCATCAAACAGTCTTTCTATTTCGCCTCTTTCAGGATCACCTTCCAGGGCTTCGGAAAATCGACCTACAATTCGAGAGATGTCGGAAATGCTTTCCGATTACTCGAAAAGGCCATGTTGCTTTCCCTGGTTTACCCAAGTGTAGAGACAAGCCAACCCCTGATTCCCGACATCCGGAAGTCACCCCGGCTGCAAATGGTTGATACCGGTCTTGTCAATTTTATGGCTGGCCTGCAGGAAAACCTTTTTGGCAACCAGTTGCTTTCGGATATCTATGGAGGCAGGATGGCTGAACATCTGACCGGACAAGAGTTACTTTCTTTGACTACAGGTACATTGAACAGACTGGATTTCTGGGTCAGAGAAAAGCGGCAATCTCAGGCGGAGGTTGATTTCGTAGTTGCATACAAAGGGCTGGCCATTCCCGTGGAGGTAAAAAGCAACAAAGCGGGACAGTTGAGATCATTGCATCAATACATGGAGGCAGCTCCTCACGCGATCGCGGTACGCGTATATTCAGGCCAGTTAAGCCTTGAGGATCATCACACCCCCGGTGGCAAAAGATACCGGTTGCTCAGTCTTCCCTTCTACCTGGTTCACCGGATATATGATTACCTGGATTGGATGATGTAGATTCCTTTAAGAAACAACGGAACGAGTTTACACTTTACTTACAGGCTCCTTTCGATATTCTGAAATCATCGATGCAGATGGTTCTGTTTCCGGCAATGGATTCGATCTGTTTAAGCCCGGATGCCAGATTTTCTAAACCAAGGCGTCCGATTCAGTTGGGAGATTTGGTTTTCGGCGACGATGGATGTTCGATGTAACGATGTTCGATGTTCGAAAGATTTTTTATTTCACATTTCACATTTCGCATTCCACATTTCACATTTGGTGAAGAGGTTCCTCCCTTCGGTCGGAATGACAGACGCCGTGGGGAAAAGAGAAGGAGATTCCTCAGAGTTTCTGAATCTTTGCCATCCCGCTTCCGGTATGCCAGGTTACAAGAACCAGATACAGTCCCGGTGAAAACCCGGAAAGATCCAGAACCAGTTCGCCGGCATGGTAAGAAGCCTTCACCGGAATTTGTTTGCCAAAAGAATCAATTAATCTGAATGATTCAATCCCACATGTCTCCGGATCCTGCCATCCCGCAGGCGACGACTCCATATCCGAAGATGCCTGGATGACAATCCGGCACTGATCCTGCACAGGGTTTGGGGCAATTTTCAGAGTGATTCCGTGATGGGATTCCGATATTCCAACCGGATAACCCCAAAGATCATAAACAAATTCAGGATGGTCGACAAACGGATTCCTGTTCTGCTGAACCAGGTATACGGCGTTGTTCCGGCCGGTCTCCTTGCCCGATACAGGATCATCGGAATGCCACTGC
>JAFGNY010000345.1 GCA_016926765.1 Bacteroidales bacterium
ACCAGGTTGTACTGTCCGGTATCGGCCGAGATGAGGGCTACCTGCCTTACGGTTTCAGGCTTCCGGGAAAAAGCCAGTCCCAGTCCGATCGCCATGAGGATGGGAAATCCGATGCCCCAGAAGAGGACGGCCGGTTCCCGGACCTTCTCCAGGAGGTTGGCCAGGATCAGTTGCCAGAGCTGGTTGTCGGCTATCCGCTTATTCATTCAGTTTCCTCCCGGTTAAAGCGGTAAACAGGTCGTCCAGGTTTTGGCAGTCGGGATTGGATTCCAGCAGCGAGACCAGGGTTCCCTCCCGCAGGATCTTCCCCTGGTCGATGATCACGATCCGTTCGCAGAGCTGCTGGGCCTCCTCCATGTAGTGAGTGGTGAGGATCATGGAGATGTCGGAATCCCGGCGCAGGTTCCGCAGGATCTCCCATATCTCGCGGCGGGCGTTGGGATCCAGTCCGGTGGTTGGTTCATCCAGCAGCAATATCCTGGGATGGTTGATCAGCGCGATGCCCAGCGCCAGGCGTTGGCGCTGGCCTCCTGACAGGTTGACGGTGTAAGCTTTCCGTTTCTCTTCCAGTCCGGTGAGGACCAGCACCTCTTCGCACCGCTCGCGGCCGAGGGCAAAGAAACTGGCAAACAGCCGAAGTGTTTCCCAGGTAGTCAGCTTTTCTATGTACCGGGTCTCCTGAAGGGAGAGTCCGATGATCTTCCGGAGCTCCTTTTCGTGCCCTTTCCAGGGCATCCCCATCAGCCGGATCTCACCGCAGTCGGGTTTCTGAATCCCTTCGATCATCTCCACCAGGGTGGTCTTTCCGGCGCCGTTGGGTCCCAGCAGGGCGACAAACTCCCCCGGCAGGATCGTGAGATCCACGTTGCGCACGGCCTGTACAGTCTTAAAGGACTTGCACACGTTGCGAACCTCGATGGAGGAAATGGGAATCATACCGTGCAAAGGTAAGAGAAAAGAGGTTTTCACCTCACCGGGTTATAACCTGAAAATCAAATCCCCATATACCGGTCGTACTCCTGCATGTCCCATTTCAGATTCATCTCCTGAAACATCGACTTCGCCATTCCGAGGTACTCGGATCCATTCCTGGACCCCAGGTGGTTGTGTCGGCTGTTCGGATCTTTCAGGCATTTTCCCAGTTCGAAACAAGTGCGGGCCAGTTCCGGACGGACGCCATATTTCTCTGCAACTCCCAGTGACTTATGAAAATCTTTCAGGGCTTTTCCCTGTCTTTTCAAATGCCAGTAAACGAGCGCCCGGAGCCTGTAGGCTTCAGTGAGGTTCGAATAAATGGTTTTTGAACTCCGTATCAGTTGGTTGGTTTTCTTCAGGACACTGTGTAATTTTTGTGATTTGTTCCCTCCGGAAGCCAATGATTCTGCGAAATTGAGCCAACAATTCGCCAACAGATATCCGGAAAAGTAAATTTTGATTAGTTTTCGCTCCCTGACAAGGTTTTCGGCCTCTTTCAATGCCTTCGCGGCCGGTTCAAATTCTCCCCTGAATGTATGCAACCGGCATTTCTCGCAATAGATCACCAGCAACATAGCCATATGACCGGTTTTGGTAGTGAACCTGATCCCTTCTTCGGACGTTTTCAAACCCTCTTCAATCGATCTGGTCTTTGTGCAATACAGTAAAAAAAGTCTAAAGGCCTGCGCTTTGGCATGACTGTTCTCGAAATTTTCGGAAACATCCAGTAACTTGTTCCGAACAGCCAATGCTTTCTCCCAATGGCCTTTTTCAACCAGGATAAATCCGGAGTAAAGCAGATAAATAACGATATCCCATAGGGTTCCCGAATGGGTAGCTTTATGATAAACCTCTTCCATATCCTGGTCCTCTGTCCATCTGCCGGAAAAATAGTCATGCATCCGTTTTGCAAACCTGTAGGAACTCTCGAAGGGGTCATTTTTTCCACTCATGGCATGAAATGCATTTTCCAGCATCAATTCCCCTGTTTTCAACGAAAATCCTGTCCAAACGTAAAATGTACTTGCCGCCGACAAAATACCTGTGGTCACTTCGATCCTGTTCAGGTCATACTTAAGAAACAACCTAAATGCATAGATGGAATCAATGAACCAGCGCCTGGGGTTAAGTGTTGCCAAAGCCTCTCCCTTGATTACGATCAGCCTGGCTATCTTCTGGGTGTTATCGTCAGGGGCGTTGTTCCGCATCAGCCATCGGTTCCTGAGCACGACAGGGAACCATAAAAAGTCGAACGCGGCGCCCAACAGCCGGAGAAACTTGTATTTAGGGATCGTAAACCCGTAAAACTCCAGCGCCTGATCAAAATAGTCTACGGCCTCGATGTTATCGCCTTTGGTTTCCAGGGCCAATCCGATCTTCTCCTTAAGATGAATGACCGTCGTAGGATCTGCTTTTTCCTTGCGAATATTCAGATAAAGATCCAGGGCCTGTTTAAAATAATGGATCGCTTCAGAGGAAGCTCCGGAAAGAAGGGCCTGTTCCCCTGCCTTAACCAGATATTCTTCCTGTTTCTCCTGTGCCTCCGCCTTTCCGTAATGAAGAGCCAGCACACCATAGAACTCATGGATCTTTCCCGAAAATACCTTCTCGATCGAACGGGCGATCTTCAGGTGCATCTCCTGGCGTTTCTTCTGCACGATCGATTCATACGCCGCCTGCTGGGCCAGTGCATGCTTGAAAAGATATTCCACTTCATCGCTGGTTCCACTTTCATTGATGAACTGCATCTCTTTCAGGTACCCAAGTTTATCATCCAGTTCCCCGATCGTATCGGCAGCCTCTTCCAGCACCTTGTAATAGAAGTTTCGTCCGATCACGGAAGCCATTTTCAGGAGGTTTCGGGTCTTTTCGTCCAACCGGTCGATCCGCGACAAAAGCACCTCATTAATGGTCTCCGGGATATTGGCATATTTTATCTTATCGGTTACTTCAAATCCTTTTTCGTTGTACTGAATGATCCCCTGGTCGATGAATGACCGAAGGACCTCTTCGATGAAGAATGGGTTTCCGCGGGTTTTTTCCTGGATAAGGGCGGTTGTATCGTTCGGGAGCTCCATCTGTCCCAGTAGGTTCTCCATGAGCCTGACTGAATCAAGAGACCCCAGGTTATTGATCTCTATATGAACAAATTGGTCAGGGATGTTTTCCGTGATGAATTTCAACAGATGTTCTCCGGTTTTTTCATAGCCAGGGCGAAAGATGAAGACAAAGACTAACCGGTGGTTGCGGACCAGTTTGACAAGGAATTCCAGGGCATGAATGGTGGAGAGGTCGGCCCAGTGCAGGTCTTCGATCACAATGAAGCCCGGACTCCGCCTGACCGCTTCACCAAGAAGCTCCCGAAGGTTTTTCAGGATCAGTTTTTCCAGCGACTCCCCTTCAATTCCTTTCAGTCGTTCCAGTGGCTTACCCGACAGAGTAAACCCCATCATGGTCGCAATAAAGGGAAAGACCTCTTCCGTTCCCTCAGGATAGACCTGCTCAATTTTACATTCAAGCTTCTCCAGGGCTATTGCAGGAGCATCATCTTCGTGGATACCTGCCCATGAACGGATGACCTGGTTAATGGGGTGAAAGCTCAGGTTCCCGCCAAATGAGATCCCCTTCCCTTCCAGAAAGGTTACCTGCCCGATGGCCTCCTGTTTTTTCATTTCGGCCATCAGGCGGGATTTCCCAACTCCGGCCTCCCCGGTGATCGTTACCACACATCCTTTCCCGGCCACGATCAGCCCCATTACCTTTGTTTTCAGGATGTTAAGCTCTTTTTCACGCCCCACAACAGGAGAGCTGATCATCCGGGCGGTTTCGGGGCTGACAGCCACCCGCTCCTCTCTCCGGGCAAGTACGCTATACACCTGGACCGGTTTTTTCTGTCCTTTTACGGGAACCGGTTCCATCGACCTGATATCAAAGTGATCAAGCGTCAGCCGGTAAGTCTCCGGACCGATAAGGATCTGCCCGGGTTCGGCAAGGTCCAGGATGCGGGATGCCAGATCCAGAACATGGCCGATTACCGTATGGCGCCCTGTTTTACCCGATCCTATTAAACTATAAATTACCTCCCCTGTTGCAATCCCAATCCGCAATCCGATCCTTTCGGGCAGCTCCTTTTCGGCAATCATCTCCCTTAGCCTGCTTTTCATCTCCAGGGATGCCTGCAGCGCTCTGACAGCGAAATTTTCCCGGGGATCGGGAATCCCAAAGAAGGCCGCCATACGCTCTCCGTCGAACCGCAGGACCTCCCCGCTGAACAGCCGGACCACCTCCTCCATGCTCTCCATGCAGCGGCTCAGCAGTTGAGTGATTCTGCCGGATGAAGATTCTTCTGTGAGGTTGGTCAGGCCATCGAGAGCAGTAACCAGGATGGTTGTCCTCCTTTTTTCCGAATTTTCCTGCGGATCAGTCATGGTATCAGATTTTCAGATTCATACAATAACCGGCTATTCCTTATTGAATAATCAGTTTTTCCCTGGCCCGGAGTTCGCCAGAGAGGATCTCTATAACGTACATTCCGGGAAGCAGCCAGGAAACATCAATCAGGCCTGCATCCTGGTTCTGGTTTACAACTAGTTGACCCATCTGGTTGTAGATCGACACCTGCTGAACAACCGATTGATTGGTTTCCTTCACAAATATAAAGGATGTTGCTGGATTTGGGTAAAAGAATGCAACTTCCTGTACATCAATTGACGGTATAGCCATCGTTTGACATGCTTCCTGAACTTCTTGCTGAGTATCGCAACCTTGAGCATTTGAATATATTTCTATTATTCCGCCGGGGCTGATCAGATATTCACAAATACTTTGAACCGCGCATTCAGATAAATAATCATTATCAACAATTGTTAGATTTTCAATAGAGCCTGGTAAAATATTATTTAATCCATCCAGGCTGGTTAATGCATTATTCTCTTTCATCCAAAGATCCCCGCCGATAGAAGTAAGGTTTTCCAATTCTAAAAGACTTGTGAGAGATGTATTATAAAAGTAAAGTCCTCCCCCGATTATAGTTAGGTTTTCCAGCCTATTTAAGTTATATAAATGATTGTTGCTTGAAATATCAAGCCATCCCCCAATAGCTATTAAATTATCCAATCCCAACAAACTTGATATTGCATTATTCCAAATACTGACATTTCCGCCGATATGGGTCACATTTTCCAATCCTGACAGGTTCATTAATGAAGGGTTATTCAGGATTACAAGACCTCCGCCTATTGCAGTAATATTGTCAAGACCTGCCAGGTTTATCAGGTCATCATTTTGTGCAATATCAATTGTTCCCGGAACAGAACTTATATTCTCAAGACCACTCAGGTCGGATAAATTATGAAGATCTACAAAACCAATGTCTTCCCCGACATATGTCACATTCGAAAGTTGTGAAAGGGTTGATATTGAATTGCTATTACTAATACTGAGATCTCCTCCAATGAAAGAAATGTTCTCCAGTCCGTCAAGCGTGCAGAGAGAAGTATTACTTCCAATGTGAAGACCTCCCCCAATAGATGTTACATTATGCAGAGCTTCAATGCTTTCAAGAGAATCATTCCCGCTAATAATAAGTGTCCCTCCGATATTGATTACGTTTTCCAGCGCATCAAGATTACCTAATTTGTCATTACTTGTTATATAAAGTCCTCCATTAAAATCCGATACATTTTCAAGGCCTTCCAGGCTTGCTAAGGTATTGTTATTTTCTATTTTCAATAGGGCTCCCATGAAAGTTATGTTCTCCAACGCTGACAGGCTCGTCAAAGCATCATTTTTATAAATTCCAAATTCCTCCCCAAAATCTGTCACATTCTCTATACCAGTTAAGCTCGTTAAAGCATCATTATTATTCACATTAAACTCTATCCCAACATTTAAATATCCTAAACCCATCAGGTTTGTCAGGGCATCGTTTTCATAAATTTCAAACGAACCACCAACGGATGATAAATTTTCCAAGCCAGCCAGATTCCCCAATAAATCATTATTCCTAACGGTAAAATCTCCACCTACAGAGATCAAATTATCCAGACCCGAGAAATTCAATAAAAGATTATTATATTGGATCCACAATGCACCTGATACGGCAGCCAGGTTATTAAGCCCATCCATATTATTGATCAGCGCACTCTCGATTGTAAGATTACCGTTTATCGAATCAAGATTATTCAAGCCTGTCAAATCTGATAATGCTGTTGAATAAAGATATAGATCTCCCCCGATTGTTTCCAAATTATCAAGATTGCTCAGTGAGATAATAGGACATTCTATAATTTGAAAAGCGCCACCTATGGAATGAAGATCGCTTAATCCTGTTATTTCAGAAAAAATATCATTTAAGGAACAGGTAAATGCTCCGCCTATTATCTCCAGGTTATTAAGTCCGGATAACTCAATTAATGATGGATTATTTAAAAAATAATTTACTGTTCTCCCTCCGATATCAAAATTTCCGCCAATGGATTCTAAATGATTCAGACCGTTGATATTTGTCAGGTAAGCGTTATGTATTATCCTTAAATCTCCCCCAATTGATGTCAGGACATTTAATCCTGTCAGATCAGTAATATTCGAACCTCCTCCGGGTCCAGGGTTACCTATGATCACGTCTCCTCCAATTTCGGTACAACCAGGATAATTTATCTGAAAACTGTCGATCTGTGATTGGGTGTAAAGGATAATTCCATCCGGTAAACACGGTTGCGCTGAGGCCAGAGTCTGTAATGCGACGATAACCAGGAATAGTAAATAGTACTTTTTCATGATGCTATCTGTTTTTTGGTTCTTGCAAAAAAGCTTGCACTGCAAAAGAACAACAGATGAAAAGGGAAAAGGAGACAGATTTGTCAACGGAAGGGTTTATTCTGTGAACGTCCGGGTTTTTCTTCTGAACGCGGAGAGATCTCAGGCCAGTTTTTCAAACAGTTCAAGGATCATGTCCCGTTTGCGGGAAGCTACCGGAACCCTTGCCTTGTCCGACATCACAACGTATCCGCCATCTGCCTTGTCGAGGTATTTCAGGTGTTTGATGTTGACCACATGGGATTTGTGGATCCGGTAAAAGCCCTGGTCGGCCAGCGACTCTTCGTATTCGACCAGTGGTTTTGAGATCATGACTTTCCGGCCATCTGAAATATAAAAGGTGCAGTAGCTACCATCTGCCTCCATCCGGATGATATCGGCCGTATTCAGCACATGGATCTGGTCGCTGGTCTTCAAAACCAGGTTGTTGCTCTTCGTCAACGCTTCCAGGTTATCCTCCAGGCTCTTGGTCCGGAATTTCTCCTGTAGCAGGATCATCTCAGCCGCCTTGTCGATAGCCAGGGCCACCTCCTTTTCATCAACCGGCTTCACAATGAAATCCACAGCATTGAATTTAATGGCCTGGATGGCATATTCCATGTGACGGGAGAAGAAGATCACCCTGAAATCGGGCTTGTCGAAATGGCGGATCAGATCAAATCCGCTGCCGTCGGGAAGGGATAGGTCGAGTAGGATCAGGTCGGGAGCATACCGGTTGATGGCGGCCACACCCGAACGCAGATCATGGATTGTCTCAGTAATGTTGACATTGGGACAGTATCCCTCAACCGTTTGAATGACCTGGTCGATCAGTTCCTGATCATCTGCGATAAGCAAGGTCTTGATCATAGAGGTTCTGTTCGATAATAGATGGGAAAATTCAGGTTATCCACTTATTGAAAACCTCCATGCACAATAATACTCCTCCGGATGCGGATCCGGAGGGCAGGAAATGCACTCGGTTTTGATCCGGGAATCAATCGTTTCGGCAAAAGATGAATACTCGATCAACCCTCCTGATTTGCAGGGATAATCCTCCAGTCCTTTGCGTTTCCTGGCCACCTGCACCCGGCATTCGTTCATGTTGAAAACAAAACTGTTTTCGGTCTCCTCGCTGATCGATTGCTGGTTGATGGTGGCATACAGC